>JAUTWY010000576.1 GCA_030838305.1 Acidobacteriaceae bacterium | reverse complement strand
CTTCATTGAATTGCTCATTTCATTGCTTCTTTCTTGCGAATTGTTTTGCATTTGTTAGACTCTTTTACTTTTATGATCTGAGTATTCAGCGCGCCATCGACAGCGCGTATCGAATGGCCCGAAATATCTTGAACTGATGGTGCACTCGCAAAAGGCGATACCAGTCGAAAGTCGATGGACGTTGCATGTTTGCTCCCTGCCTCCCGGACGCTACTAGTCCGCGGTCGCTATCAAGCCGACGCTTGTTTGCCGCTTTGCAGAAATGCCAGGAGTTCCGCGTTGATCTGGTTCTTCAAGGTTGAGCACATGCCGTGGGGCCCGCCTGGAATAACCTTGAGCGTGGCCCCCTTTACGAGCTTTGCGGATAAGAGTCCTGAGTCGGCAATCGGAACGATCTGGTCGTCGTCGCCATGAAGGACAAGTGTCGGCACGTCGATTTTTTTTAGATCTTCGGTGAAGTCCGTTTCCGAAAAAGCCTTGATGCAGTCATAGGCGGCCTTGTGTCCGCACCACATTCCTTGCATCCAGAACGAGTCCCGCAGACCTTGGGAAACCTTTGAACCTGGCCGATTGGCACCGTAGAAGGGGCCGCTAAGGTCCTTGAAGAATTGCGACCGGTCATTGAGAACGCCCGCGCGGATCTGGTCGAAAGCTTCGATGGACAATCCTCCAGGATTGGCGGGCGTCTTCAGCATGAGCGGAGGCACCGCGCCGATCAGTACAGCTTTTGCCACGCGTTTTGAGCCGTGGCGACCGATGTAGCGTGCGACTTCTCCGCCCCCAGTCGAGTGACCCACGTGAATGGCGTCCTTCAGGTCGAGTTTCTCGACCAGTTGCGCCAGGTCGTCCGCGTAGGTGTTCATCTCATTGCCTTCCCACGGTTGACTCGAACGGCCATGACCGCGGCGGTCATGCGCGACGCAGCGGTAGCCATGGTCGGCGAGAAACAGCATCTGGTCTTCGAAGGCGTCGGCGCTCAGAGGCCATCCGTGGCTGAACACCACAGGCTGCCCTTTGCCCCAGTCTTTGTAGTAGATCGTCGTGCCGTCTTTGGTCGTGATCGTCGTCATGGAATGCTCTCCTTTTGTGTTTGTGTCCCTCGGAAATCCTGAGCCTTCCGCTGCTTCTGCAGCGAAAGGCGGGCCAGGGAGTGCGCCCGCCGCCACTATTGCGGTACCACCGATCAATAAGTCACGTCGCGTTAGTCTGGTCATCTGAACGCTTCTCCTCTAGCGGGGACTTCCAAATTTCTGCGGCAGTTTGCATGTTCCTGAGTTCACCACCCCCATGGATCTCTCCCGAACACCACCCCGCTGGGTGTGCGCAGAAGGATCGCCGCGGGGCTCTGGCTAGCAAACTCCCTTAGGGCGAAGCCATATACAGATGTCTCCGCACGAATATCAATGGCTGCAGGGAGATTTATGGCGCGATCGCAAATGGACTTTGCTTCGTCTACCGTTATGCGCGCTTCTGCATAGACGACAATATCCAGATCACTTTCCGGCTTTGCTACATAGTTCCCGGTCGCAAGCTCGAAGCCGACGCTGCCTACTGGGCCCCAAGGCGGGGCGACGTCTATCCAGCGGTCTTTGAGAAGGTTTAAGGCGCGAAGAGCAGGTATGGCATCTGCTCGTGAAATCGGAATCGTGCGGCTTAGTAGTTGAGGTGGCGTGAGGATGCTCTTTACCAACTTCGGATGACAGAAAGCGGCCCAGCGCTGACTCCTTTCCGTTCCACGAACACCAATCGGAATTTCTTGCCTCGTGGCTGGACCACGGCGAACAATGACGAACGGATTTTTTGCCAAACCCTCCTCGACCCATTGAGGCGCAGACGTCTGGGACAAGATGAGCTGTTTCACGTCTATCTCCAACAGATCGTGCGTTCGAACCGAATGACCTTCGCAGTGAAACATACGCCGTCCTAATGTAAGTGGCTGAGAAGAATGATCCATCCCGCCAGTGTGAAGATGCTGAGCACAGTGCTCGCAACGAGACTCGAGCTTGCTACCTTCGGAGTTGCATCGAAACCTTTGCCGAAGAGGATGCCGAAGAAGCCGCTGGGAATCGCACTGAGCAAGACTACGAATCTGGTCTGCTCCAGAGACATACCCAACAGAAGCGCTATTGCAAGGCAGAGAGCTGGCTGGATCACATTTTTGCCCAGGACAGCCCAGCCCACGCTCCAGTTCAGGTTAAAGCGCTGCGCAGATACGATTAGGCCTGTCACGAACAGAGCGGTGCCTTCCGTCGCGTCACCGAGAATGGTCAGACTCTTATCAAGATAAATTGGCATGTGGAACTTGACGACCGCGGCAAGAACAGCGAGCACGGGCGCCCAGAATACGGGTTTCCGGAGAGCTTTCCACAGAGACATGCGAATGCGAGCCGCAGGAGACAGTGTTTTGCCCGCACTGGTTCCGCTTTCGAGAATCGTAAGGGTGATCGGGGTGATCGTAATCGCACCAACCGCGAGGCCGACGGCAACGGTAACGGAGGCCTTAGCTCCATAAACAGCCAGGAGAAGAGGAATACCCACTCCGGCATGATTTGGAAATCCAAGCGTGAGCGCCAAAACAGCACTGTTTACAGCGGTGTCTTTACCGAGATTCCGCGACGCATAGTAGGTCGCAACAAAGACAGCCGCATACACAATGGCAAGTACGACGGCCGGCTTAGCTTGACCCCACAACAACTCATGCGGGGTGCGTGCAATAGTGACAAACAGCGAACACGGAAGTGCAAAGGTCATGAGGAAGCTGACGAGGCTTTTTACGTCCTTGTTATCGACTATCTTAAATAGGCCTGCCGCATATCCAAACAACAGACCCACAAAGATCGGCACGAGCGAGTTGGCCAGAACCTGAATCATCTTCGATGGCCTACTATTCCAGCCACTGTGCTTCGAGCTTGGTGCGAACCAGAATTGAAGCCTTTCGCAATTCGCGCGCGGCGGTGGATTCGAGTCGATTGCGAAGATCGACTGGGCCACTGCGGGCATCTGCGATGGCTGCGCCCAGTTCGCCCTGTACGGTCTGAATCTCCTGCGTTGACGGTTTCTCTGGATTTTCGACGTGGAGCAATTTGTGAAGGAGGCCCAGCTTCGCGTAATCCCGAATGTCGTAAGACATAGGGGCGATCTCCTTCGCGAGTTTCTCCAGTTCGTCCACGGAGCGCCGCGTGACACGTGCCGCTGCCTCCTTGTGCATTGCATGGATCATGACGCCGTCGTCATCGAACGCCAGAATTCGATTGGCCTGGTAGCCATGGGTTAGAAAAGCTCCAGACAGTGCATGGCCAACCACCAATGTAATTACCGGGTGACCCGCAAGTCGTGCCGAACCGTAAGCGTCTGCCGCAGCTGCAGCGGCAAGAAAGATAGCGGCAGTCTCTTCGCGTCGGCCATAGGCCTGGCTCTTCACGTCGACGATAGCGATGATTGGCCGCTTGATCGTGTTCTTATCGTGCTCGACCACTTCGCGAACGCGTGCAGCGAGCGTGTAACCCTCTTCCTGTCCTACTTCCCCATGCCGGGCACAAGGAAAACGTGCGTGGGGATCTGGAACAACGCAGAGGAATCTTGCGTGATCGCTGCCAAGCCGTGCATCCCCTGTAAGTACAGATTTAGGGTCACCAATCATAGGTGACGCGTGTCCAGTAAACGCACGGAACCATACGGTTCCTCGAACGCCGGTATATTCACTCATCGGTTTTCCTCGTTAGAGGCATTCGTTGTCCAGAGTGCGCGGAACTCTTTGGGATCCCACTGCCGCGACGTATCGAGCTTCGCAATTCGGTTGCGATAGAGTGCTACCTGCGAGCTCCGATGCTCCGGCGGAACGCCCTTCGAGACGAATCGTCGGATGACCTCCGCAACCTGAGGCGTATCGTCGTCGACCAGTGCGTCGGCCAAGCCCGTCGCGTATCGCTGCTCCCCACCATGAATTGCCCAGATGAGTGCGCGATCACTCGAGTCGAATTCTTCGACGCCGTTCTCCTGCTCGATCACCTCAGGACCGTTCATTCCTAGTCGGGCTTCGCGCGTCATAACGACGTAGCTTGCGAGTCCCGCAGCCAGCGACATTCCTCCGAAGCAACCGACCGTGCCGGCCGTAAGACAGATAACCGGGGCATGTTTTCTCAATGCCAGAATGGAGGCCATGAGCTCGGCGATTGCCGCCAGGCCGAGGTTGGCTTCCTGGAGACGTACACCACCCGTTTCTAGCAAAATCACCGCGCTGGTCAGTATGCCCTTCTCGTTGTCGGCACAGGCCAGATCGAGAGCGGCAGTCATCTTTTGGCCGGAGACTTCTCCGATGCTGCCGCCTTGAAAGGCGCCCTCGAGCGCAACAACCACTGCTGCTTGCCCCGCGATCTTTCCTTTTATGACCACACAGCCGTCGTCTTCTTGTGGCGTGACGCCCTGCATCGGGAGCCAGGGAGATTCCACGCGATCGAAGGGGCCAAGCAACTCGCGCGATGATCCCGCATCGAAGAACACGCTGGCCCGCTCTCGGGCGTTGAGTTCTATAAAGCTCCGCCGCTTGATGAAGTTTGGGCTATATGCTTGGTTGCTCACCGCTCGCTTACCTCCACTACCTGTTCCAGGCGCAGATGAACGCTGCCGGGTGTGGCCCCAGCGTCGTTGATTTGAATGCGGACAACCCCGTCGTACTTCGTGAAGAACCGATCCAGCACGGCTTTCCAGGTGTCACGAAAGCCATCCACACTCGTCCGAATGAAAACGTGGGCCACTTCGCCTTTGGCAGGCTCGAGCAAGACTTCGAGATCCCCAGAACCCACCACGCCGACATGGGCTCTTTGCGCGATCTTTCGCTTTGCTGGGTAATTGAACTCAATCTGCTCCATCTTGATCCTCCGATCCGCTTTGGTCCGGTTGCACTTCGTTTCGGCTCCGCTCGACGGCATCAAGGAACAAAGTTGCCGCCAAAAGATCTCCACTGCCACCCGGCGAGACTCCCAACTCTAAAAGCCGATGGTCGAGACGAAATAATTTCTGCCTGCCGATTGCAGTTCCACTACCGCCAGATCTCGACACAGCGATGGCGCCCTCCTTTGCCGCAACGAGCGCCATTTTTCCTCCGCGGTAGAGCAGGCAAGTGTCATCCAAACGGGACATGATGCTCAGCAGTGTGTCGAGCCTGGCCACACGCTCCGTCGCGCCGCTCGCACGCTTTGAGCGAAGCATCGGTAAACCAACGTCAACAACATGAGGGAACCCGCGAAGAGCTTCTCCGCGCGCTCCCGCGACACCGTACTTCTTCGCTACCATGTCACCATGTGAAACCAGCCGAGGCGTGGCGCGATCCGCGAACGAGGCGATCTCCTTCGCCGTTGAAGTAATTTTTGAAACCTTCACCCCGTTCTCGGTATGCAACGCAGCAGCGGAAATCAGGAGACCGAGAATCCAAATCGCGCCCTTATGCGAGTTGCTGCCATTCGTTACCCTGAACATGGCGCGTTCCGCTTCGCGTCCAACGACTGCAAGTCGTTCCCGCAATTCCTGACTAGGGTGAGTTCCTTGGGAGAAGGCAGCCATCTCGCAGAAGTAGGGTTCAATCGTGAAGGCAGAACGCCTCATGATTGAGAGAGACAGATCGTTGTGAGTCCCGGCACCGCGGCGGTCGACCAGACCGGGTTTCGGGGTCAACTCCGCTTCCGCAATCAACGCCTCGCGGGCCAGGACCGCCAGCCGCATCGCCCGTGCCTGACGATTGAAAAATGCCCAGGGAGTCTTGAAAGCCGTGCTGGATGAGAAGTCTGGCCTCATCACCAACTCCGGAATCGCGCCGGTGGGTTATAGAGTCCGCCGGACCACGCGACGAGATCTTCCATGCTTCTCGCCGCTAGCAGCGAGCGCTTCGCTTGCAGGCGATGAACTCCGATATCTTCCGGATAGGCGACCACGCCCTTCTTCCGAAGCGCTGCTGTCTCAGAAGGAATTGCCTTCAAACCGATCGGACTCACTCCTGCCACTGCTGCAAGAGCCCGGCGGCGCTCCTCCTGTCCTTCCGCCTTGTAGAGGTATGCGATGCCTTCTTCGGTTACAACATGACTGACGTCGTCGCCGTAAATCATGATGGGGGCGATTGGCATTCCGGCCCGCTTGCCAACCTGCACCGCGTCAAGAGTTTCAACGAACGCAGGAACGCCACCCTTCTGAAAAGTCTCAACGGTCTGTACCACGAGCTTTCGGCCGCGAACGATTGGCTTGTTCTCCGTAATCAGGTCAAGCCACGCTGGTGAACTGTGCCGCCGGCCATGTGGGTCGTGTCCCATGTTTGGCGCGCCGCCGAACCCTGCAAGTCGCCCCATTGTTACCGTCGAAGAGTTTGCGTCGGCATCCATCTGCAGCGTCGAACCAATGAATCCATCGACTGCATACTGCCCGGCAAGCTGACACAGAACCCGGTTGGAACGCAGGCTGCCATCTCGTCCGGTAAAGAAGATATCCGGGCGTGCTGCGACATATCGATCCATCCCAACTTCGCTGCCGAAAGAGTGAATGCTTTTGACCCAGCCGCTTTCGATTGCGGGGATCATTGTCGGGTGTGGGTTGAGCGCCCAGTGTTCGCAGATCTTGCCGCGCAGACTGAGCGACTCACCATAGGTTGGTAGAAGAAGTTCGATGGCTGCTGTATCGAAGCCAATTCCGTGGTTCAAAGAGTGAACTTGATGCCGTTCATATATGCCGCGGATCACCATCATGCCGATAAGAATTTGTAGCTCATCAATGTGGCGCGGGTCGCGCGTGAAAAGCGGTTCTACTGCGAATGGCTTATCCGCTTCGACGACAACATCGATCCATGAACCCGGGATGTCGACGCGCGGTAATTTGTCGACGATCTGGTTCACCTGCACGATGACGATTCCATCGTGGAATGCAGCCGCTTCCACAATCACCGGTGTGTCTTCCGTGTTTGGTCCGGTGTAAAGGTTGCCTTCAGGATCAGCTTGCTCCGCACACACAAGGACCACGTTTGGAGCCAGATCGACGAGCAGCCGGGCATACAGTTCGACGTACGTGTGGATGGCGCCGATGTCCAGCTTGCCATCTTCTAATAGTTGTGAAACGCGTAGGCTCTGCGGACCGGCAAAAGCGAAATCCACTTTCTTCGCAATGCCCAACTCAAACAGAGTGAGATGTTCCGGCCGACTAATACTTGAAATGATTAGATGTACATCGTGAAGTTTCTTGGGATTGACCTTCACCAGGGATCGCGAGAGGAAATCAGCCTGTTTCTGATTGTCTCCCTCAAGCACAACCCTGTCACCGCTAGAGATGAGGGCTTCGAGAACGTCAACAATTCTCGCTTTGGGTAGTATCGGACCTTCCATCCAAGGCTGGACTAGTTGCATGCGGCGTCGTTTCTCATCGCGCCGCGTAGTCCACGAACCCGACACGGGCTCCAACGTTTGCTGTTTCTGCGCCATCGGGCTACCACTTGAGCGAGGCTCAATCATTTCGCTTGCTCTACCTCCAGCTGACAGTCGACGAATATCTCAATGGAAACGGGCCTTTGCAGGAACGTGAAATGCCGAGCTTTTGCATGCGGAAGTAAAGAGTCGACCTTTTGATTCCCAAGCGTGCAGCAGCCCCGTTTGGACCGGCTACAACCCCGCGCGTGTGCGTGAGCGTCTTGCGGATGTGCTCTCGCTCCATGTCTTCCAGAGTGATTGGCGCAAGGGATTCCGCTTCTGTGACGCGGTTCAACTGTGCCAGAGGGGGCTCAAGAACATTCCCGGAGGTAAGGATGACGCTCCGCTCGATGAAATTTTGCAATTCCCGAATGTTTCCCGGCCACGGATACCTGACAAGCGCTTCCATTACTTCGGCGGGAACTTCGTGAATCCGCTTGCCTATCTGCTCCGCGAATCCTTTTACGAAGTGCGTCACCAGGAGTGGGATGTCCCCCACACGGTCTCGCAGCGGTGGAATTTGGATAGGAAATACGTTGAGTCGGTAATACAGATCGCTCCGGAAAAGCTTCTTCGAAACCAGTACTGCAAGATCGTGATTAGTTGCCGCGACCAATCGCAGGTTGGCGCGCAGCGTCCGCGTGGCACCCAGCCTTTCGAACTCTCCTTCCTGAAGGACGCGCAGTAGTTTGGGTTGCAGTTCGATTGGAATATCTCCGATTTCGTCCAGAAACAGAGTGCCTCGGTCGGCGGCTTCGAAACGACCTATCTTGCGCGCCACGGCACCGGTGAAAGCTCCTCTCTCGTAGCCGAAAAGCTCGCTCTCAAGCAGTCCGAGAGGAATGGCCGCACAGTTCAGTGTGACGAAGGGGCGATCGCTACGCGTGCTGTGCTTGTGGATGGCCCGCGCGATGAGTTCCTTACCAGTTCCCGTTTCTCCTTCGATAAGAGAAGTCGAATTAGTTGGGGCGACGGTCCGAACAAGGTCCAGTACCTCTCGGAGAGCCCTGCTTGTACCGATGAGGTCCTCAAAGCCATCCTCCGCAAATTCGCGTGACGAACCACTCCGCTTTTGGGTGTCCAATCCTTGAATTAGGGACAATTTCGTCGCTGTCGCCACGAGGTCCCCTTTCCTGTCCTTTCCAGAAATCGAAATTCGTCGTCGTATTCATCTCTAACCGTTCCATTCGGTTTCATATCTAGGCTGATATGAGAATGAATGTGCTTGGAATTTGTCACCACTCCAGATGGGTTAGTTTTTATACTGTATTTTTCTGTAGGTAACTCGGCGGCGAAATTCGCGCCGCAAATCAGCGCCTCCGCTGCTTTTTCACTCGGGACTCGATTGATCTCGTGCCAAGTTGAGGGTCTGGACGGAGAACAAACAACTATTTCAATAGTAGGAGCGACGTAATCGTAACGATCCTCGCCGCAGACCAGATGATTCTGTACGCTCGGGATACGAATTGGCTTGGCCGCCATATCAATACGTGACTTTCCGAGTTCCATGTTGGTAGTGCCCACGTTCAAGCGAACCCCATGTAGCCGCACTACGGTAAGAACTTGTAGCCGGCGCCATG
>JAUTWY010000560.1 GCA_030838305.1 Acidobacteriaceae bacterium | reverse complement strand
GTTCTCCACAGCCTCTCGCTCTGCGTCATGCCATAGCGGCTCCATCGAATTGACGGGAGGCGTTAATTCCGCCGTCTCGCCCCGAATCGCTCGCAGAAAACGCTGCTGTGGCGTAGTGAACAGTCGCCGAGCTGCGGGATCTGTTCCCGCCGCAATCCCCTGCACCGCAACGGACAGATACGGCTTCCCTAATACCTGGCTTGGCCGGAAGCGCTCTCGGTAGAGCTGCGCTGCCGCACACAGATTTTCAGGGGCAATATGCGCTGCGAACGCAAACGGCAGTCCTAATGTCGCTGCCAATTGAGCGCTGAAGCCGCTCGATCCGAGTAACGTAATTGGCACATTGCTGTTTTGTCCGGGAATTGCTTTCACAACTTGGCCCGTTTTCTCAGGCCCCGGGTATGTGCGCAACTCTTCGACAAGCGCCGGAAAATCATCGCCGTCCCGAGCCGAACCACGTCGCAACGAGCGCATGGTTTGAAAGTCGCCTCCGGGAGCTCGTCCCAGCCCCAGATCGATTCGCCCCGGATAGATTGCTTCTAGCGTCCCAAACTGTTCCGCTACCACCAGCGGTGGATGATTTGGCAGCATGACTCCACCGCTGCCCACTCGAATCGTTTTCGTCTCGGCGGCGATATGTCCGATCAGCCGGTGTGGCTGAGCAGGCCAGTCCCTGAATCGAGTGATGTTCTGCCACCCAGTAGCGTTTGTATCCCAGTTGCTCAACATGCCGCGCTAGTTCCACCGACCGCGCAATGGCGCTGCCCGCTGACTCACCTGCTCTCGTGGCCACGAGATCCAATACCGAAACCGGGAAGGATTGTCTAGTCGCTTGGCTGCGCGACACAGCTGACTCGGTGCCGGCCTCGGATGTAACCCGCGTGGTCTCCAATTCGCATTTCAAGTAGCTACTCCTACTTACTCTCCGATGTGACTGTGCTCTGCGTTCGTTCGAGGTCGCTGAGCTTTTTCTGCTGCCCGGGGCTAAGAATTTTGTAGATTTTGGATTGCATCCGAGCGTTCGTGACGATCAACCTTCCCAGCAGACTTGCTTCTGTATCAGCAAGAGCTTTGACCTGCTTCTCATTTATGGGTTCACCGGCGATTGCAAGTAGCTTCTCTCGTGTAACTCGAAGCTGCGTCATCAAAGGCTCGAGACTATGTTGTTCCCCCGTCATCACCTGCTGGATAGCCTCAACTTGAGTCGGCGTCAAATTGAGGTAGGTAGCCAAGGAGGGGTTGAATTGAAGGGATGAGAATGGCAACGCCACAGTTACGACTTCGTTTTCCGGCCTTGCAACCAGGTCGATTTGAACATCCGGACTTATTGCCAAGTCCTGTTCCTCAATTCCACGCCACAGACTGAGCAGTTCAAACTGCATGTGAGTGAGCTGATAATTCTCGGCACTCATTTCTCTTGCCTGCTCGCCGCTTAGTTCGCCTTGCTTTACCGCTTCTGCAATCGTCGCGAGTGTGGCAGAGAACTTCTGTGTGAGCGCAATCATTAACGAGTCATAATCCTGCAGCACTTGCTTCGGATCGTTCGGCACCACGGCGGGACTGGTTGGCACATCCTTGACTGCTGGGTGGTCAACCGGCGTGATGAGCAATTGACCCCTTCCTGTGTGAAAATTCCTGTCGCCCCCAGCCGCTAGCGCACCCGGCGACGTTTTTAACGAACTGGATCCCGACGATACTGGTGATTGTCTTTCCCTGGGCGAACTCGACATTGTGTTCCGTACGGGAAACGATGGTCCCCCCAACGTAGGCGTCGTATTGACAGATCCCCGTGGACGCCGAATTGGCCTTGATCCTCTTATCAACCACGCCTGGCAGGCATTACCTGTCGCGCAAGCTGATATCAATTGCGATGATCTGGGCCGTACGAATACCTGCCGGGGAATTGTCCAGGTATGCGGGCCGATCAGCGGGACCTATAAGCTCGAAGTAATTGCCCTGAAAACAACAGCCTACAGCGTGAGTGTTCTCGCCCGGAGTAGAGAAGTTGTTGACGGCAATAGCCTTCAGTCCCACTTTTCGAAAACTGATTTGAACAATCTGGCAATTCGAAAGCGATCTCGAGAAATTGTCTTGCTTCACTATTCGCGTGATCCGCAAGAGAACGTCACCGCCCAGTTGCAGCAAGGTCATGAGTCGCTCAGGCGCCTGTCATCATCTGAATAAAGAAATCATCCTGACTGTCGGAATCCGAGACCGTTTACATGCCAGAAGAGACTCGTGCTCCTATTTTTATCGATGGACTCTACGGAAAGCTCGTGGAAGGCGGAATCAATTACTTCTTTCCGTCGGCCACCTTGCAAACGATCGAAGCGGGTTTAGAGCCAGCTGCCCGCGTCATGACCGAGAGTTCTGATCAGATCTCTTTAGTCTTGGCTTGGCTCGGGTCTCGCTACTCACTTACGCGTAACGAAGCTTTCTCCACCCAAGAACTGAAGTTGTTGAAAGGCATTGGAGCCGTCCTGGAGTGTCGATACAGGATGATTGCGGACACCGATCGCGCAGAAAAGCGGTTTGAGCTTTTTCGTGGGCTCCCGGAAGATCGATATGTTTCAGCTTCTATTGATGGCGATCCGTACGCGCAGGAGACTTGGCAAGGGCCAGACCGGATAGAAGATACGATTGAAGTTCTTCGGACCAGCTCTCTGAGCACATACGAAAATCGGCGTATCTCGATCGGCGCGCTGCTATTCGGCAAATACCCCGATCCGTGCCATGAGCCGCCGGTCACGCCGGTCGGCGCACTGCGCTATTCTCCCGCGGTCACCTCAATTCGCAGTTTCTATCGTCTCTGTGACGGGCTGCAGACACTCGCGCTGGTGGATCAGAATGGATTCTTGGCAGAAATCGTGGATGTCGAGGAATGGGCACGCCCTTTCGCCGACACGGATCTTCCCGTCCCACCACCGGCAAGATATGAAACGCACGCGCGGGCGACCCTGTGCGGCGGCCATGTTTGCATGATTCTTACTCCCAACGGAGAGATGAAGATCTTCGCTGATGGCGTTCAGGTTTTCCACTTCCTGGATGGCCGATGGAGACTTACAGACGCGCAGCGTAAATACGACCTTTGGAAAGAGGCCATCCGCAATACAGAACTGGCAGAACGTTTGTTTACTACGGCCTTGAATCTCGCAGAGGATCGTCGCGGTGGTTTGATGGTTGTGCTGGACGACCCAGAAATGGCAGGAAGCCTAGTCTCGAGGAGTGACTTACTTACGTCACTTCCAAATCATGGCCAACACGCGGTCGCAGGCGCAAAAGACCAATTTCATTACTTGTTGCACCAGAAGCGCATCATGGATCTCCCGAGCGCCGTCCTGGAGACTGTGGCTAGGATCGACGGAGGAATCGTTCTGGATTCCCGATCGAACCTGCTCGCCTTCGGGGCCATCCTACAGCATCCGGACTTGACCGATCTCTTTCCCGAGAGCATCGAGGGTGGTCGTACCACGGCGGCCATCTCGGCCTCGCGTTTCGGAAATGTGCTCAAAATCAGCGAAGATGGACTAATCTCTTTTTTTCAGAATGGCAGGTGCATCTGGGACATATAGGCGGAAAAACGCTCATGACCACCGGTGCAGCCAGGAATCCTTGCTGGCTCGCACATCTATCCCGGTATTGCACCTTGGCGATGTAATTTCCTTTTTCGCGGAGAATTCCCACGCTGTGCCGCCACCTCTTGTTCTCGCACATTCACGGTGTAATCCTTGCCTTCCCAGCGATCTTCGTCGAGCCACAGAAAAGTGAAGTGAATGGGATTCTTCTGTTTCTTGGATAGCGGAATGTCCACGAACTCAATCCCAATCGCTGTTCTTTGTGACCTTATATCTTTCGAGTGTTGCCAGTCGTCGCTCGTCCAATGCAACAGAAACGCAGAATTCGCTTGTATCCGCAGGTGGGTGCTGGCCGGTACCGTTTTGACCCGACGATTCGACTTCCAAACTTCCATGGCTTTGCGTTCAACGCTTCCCTTGACGTACCGCTCGTACGCAGCTTCAACTAAATCGAAGACTTGTCCGTCCGCAGCAGAGCGATGCAGTTTCACGTATTCGGAATGCGCCCAAAGCAACGGCACTGCCGCATCGGTGGTTCCACCGAAACGAAGATGGTGGTCGGGCAGGTGCATATTCGAGTAACTGATCTCCAGATGGTCGGTGAAAAGTGCCAGTGAGCTTCGACAATATGTCTCCTTGCTGGCGGCGCTCGGGACCACTGGGAGAACAATTTTCTACACTGCTTGCCGCTGAGTGTCGTTAAGCGGGACAATTTGCAAAGGGCAGCCCGGGCTGACTGCGCGGACCGGAAAGCACGCGGTTGGGTCCCGCTTCAAGGTGAATCGAATCGATAAGGTCCACAGTGTCCCCTCGAAATACTCGGAGCATCCCGTCATAGCCGCTTGCCAGAAACTGCTTGTTTACCTCCGGGACGAACAATGCTCCCTGCGCTTTTTTAAATCCGCTGCGCCTCGTACGAGCGGTGGAGCGTCTTCTAGCACGCGACTGATTTCTCACCGCCCCTCGCCCATCGAATTGCTTCAGGGTGTGATGGCAATGACCCGCAGCGGACTGCCGGAACCGCCGACGATTTTCAGTGGTGCGGCAATGACGATGGCACCAGTCGGCGGAAGCTGATCAAGATTGGATAGACCAGCCAACCCAAACTTGCCGCTGCCGTGCATGAGGTAGTGGTTCGGGAAGGGTGGGTCAAAGGTGGCGGCCTGACCGGCATCGGTCCCGACTGTCTCCACGCCGACGCCTAGCACAGCTCGTTCCTGGGCGAGGAAGGCGGAGCTTTCCTTGGCCAGGCCGGGAGTGTGAGGTCCATCCTCCTTTAGGTTGATATAGTCCTTGGGACTCTCTCGCTTCGACCAGTCGGTGCGCAAGAGGAACCATGCTCCCGCGGGGATGCGTCCGTGCTGTTCTTCCCACTGTTGGATGCGCGCCGGCGTCAGCAGATAGTTTGGGTTTTTTCTTGCCTCCGCACTGATGTCGATCACGCAGGCGGGACCAACAAATTTCTTGGGCGGGATGCGGTCCACGGTGTTGTCCGGAAGGTCTTTCCCAGAGACCCAGTGGACCGGAGCATCAAAATGAGTGCCGGTGTGCTCGCCCGTCTCGAACGCATTCCAGTACCACGCGGGACCGCGCTCATCGTAGTGCGACAACTCCCAAATCCTAAACGCGGGCGTGTTGTTGAACTGCGGCGGCAGCGGCAACAAAGGCGTCCGCGGACTCAAGGGTTGGGTCAGATCCACGACCCGCAACCGGCCGGCATCTAGTTCTTCGAGCAGTTTAGCCAAGGTGCTGGACATTGGTGTTCCTCACAATCTTCGTTCGATACTTCGTCTTCCGCTCGATCGGGCGTCCAATGGAAGATCCACGATCGTTAGCCCCTCTTGAGCGATTGAATATGCCGATGGAATTGAAACCGGTTCTCAAGCAACGATAGGTCGGTTACATAAGCAGCGGGCCCCTTGGCTTCGACCTTGGCGATGATGGTGGTCAGTTCATTGCCATGCACCGCGTCAATCAAGGCGGCTTTGAAACTCTCAGCATCACGTACTGTTGCCACTCTAGGAACACCTGCGGCGCGGGCGATTCCTTCCAGGTCCGTCCCTGTGCTGGTCGCCGTCG
>JAUTWY010000529.1 GCA_030838305.1 Acidobacteriaceae bacterium | reverse complement strand
CGGGTTTGTAGTAGCCGAGTTTGGCTGCCAGCGACGAGTCGAAATGTTTTAGCAGCGAATACACGCCGATCAGAGCGATACAAACGAGAATGGTCCAGCCGCAAGCAACATAGAATTTGTTGCGGAGACACTTTTTGGGCGTGGGGTTGACCGCGTCGGTTTTTCTGAACAACAGCAAGCACATCAGTGCAAGAACGATGAAGAGCAGGGCGGCGCAGGTCCAATGCAGCCAGCCGCGATACATGACCCATCCAGAGTTGACCTCGCAGTAGTTCATCGGGATAAGAGCCACGCCCAGGGCAAATACGCCAGCGAGCCATCCCGCGATTTCGTCCCATTTGTCGTAGCCCCGGGCGGAAACCATGAAGAAACCGATGACCCAGAGGCTGCCAACAAACCATGCGCCCGTGCGGGTGAAGTAATAGGCGCTGATGGATCCTTCCAATGCATGAGGCAGGTTGCCCAACGCTACAGCGAAGGGAAGAAAAAATCCCACCCAACCGGCCAGCTGCCGCATACCGAGATAAGACAAGATGTAAGGCTTCTCATTGCCGCCGGCTTGCGGGTCGGGTACAAAGCGAAGGGGTGGCATGTCGGGAATCCTCGTAGTTACGCTGAGTTGGTTCTCACAGGGCCCGGCGGTCCGGCGTCGTCACAGATGTTGAGGAAGGGATCGCCCGGAAAAGATAACATGCCAGTCTCGCGGGGGGATAGGTGGAGGAAGGTATTTGAGCAAGAACGGCAAAGCGTGAGCGAACCGCCAATGCCGCGCGTCCGGAGGACGCCTGACAATAGCCCGGTCTTTTAACGCCGGGTGAGTGCGGCGATGCGAAGAGGCATCCCGGAGGGATGCATGATTCGTTGCGACCAAGTGTTTTTCGGGAACGTATCGATGACGGGCCGGCGATGGGGTGCGATTTCACCCGTCCCCACGGGACGGGATTCCAACACCCACAATCGTACCCGGCGTTGCAACGCCAGGCTATTGTCAAACGTCCTCCGGACGATTTTCGTTCCCGTATTGGCACAATCGTCTTGCGGTAGAATCAAGGCTTCCTATGAAAACTTTTGAACAAATCGCGGAGTTGGAGCGGCGGTATTTGTTGGGGACTTACAACCGGTATCCCATCGTGTTGACGCGGGGGAAGGGCGTATTTCTTTACGACCTGGAGGACCGGCGTTACCTCGACTTTGTTTCGGGCCTGGGGGTGAATGCGTTGGGGCACGGGCATCCGCGAATCGTGAAGACGATTCGGGAGCAGGCGGGGAAGCTGATTCACGTCTCCAATCTTTATTACCACGAGTATCAAGGGGCGCTGGCGGAGAAGCTGTGCACGCTCGCGGGCGAGTCTTTTGGAAATGCGCGGGCGTTTTTTTCGAACAGCGGGACTGAGGCGATTGAAGGATCGATCAAGCTGGCGCGGCTGGCGGGACATCGCGCGGGTGGCGAGTCGAAGTGCAGGTTGGTGGCGCTGCAAGGGTCGTATCATGGCCGGACGTTTGGGGCGCTGTCGCTGACCGGGCAGGATAAACATCGCAAGGGATTTGAGCCGCTGCTGGAAGAAGTGACGTTTGTCGCGCAGAACGACGTTCAAGGGTTGCGGGCGGCGGTTGATGACAATACTTGCGCGATTGTGCTGGAGCCGATTTTTGGCGAAGGCGGAATTTATGAATGCTCGGTCGAGTTCCTGCAAGAATGCCGGGCGGCAGCGGACCGGCACCGGGCGGCACTGATCTTTGATGAGATTCAGTGCGGACTGGGGCGCACGGGGACGATGTTCGCGTTTCAGAGTTTTGGCGTGATGCCGGATATTGTGGCGATTGCCAAACCGATTGCGGCGGGGCTGCCGCTGGGAGCTTTTTTGGCGAAGGAAGAATTTGCCAATGCTATTTCTCCGGGGCAGCATGGAACGACTTTCGGTGGCGGTCCGCTGGCTTGCCGGGTTGCGTTGGAATTTCTGGCGATTGTGGAAGATGAGAAGCTGCTGGACAACGTGAATAAAGTTGGCGCGTACTTGCAGCAGGAATTGAAAGCAATTGCGGAGAAAAGTCCGGCGGCGAAAGAAGTGCGGGGGCGGGGATTGATTCAGGGAATCAATCTGGAGATTCCGGCGCGGCCGATTGTGGATGCGGCTTTGGCGGAAGGCGTGCTGTTCAATTCGACGCAGGATACTGTGGTGAGGTTCTTGCCTCCGTTTTTGCTGGAGGAGAAGCATGTGGATAAGGGGATGCGGGTGCTGAAGAAATTGCTGCGGAAGAAGAGGAAGGTGGCGGCGTGAGAGCTGGTGCGGTCTGATTGCGTGCGAAGATCAGGAGCTTTAGATCGCGCAGGTCGCAGAGAACGGGCGCCGAGAGTCGCGCGATAGAAACGCTTTGCAGGGTTTGTGGTTGCGTAGGCGGGTAAGGAGTCCCTTCGGCAAGCTCAGGGCAGGCTCTTCGCCTTCGCTCGGGATGACAGTTTACATTTCGCGCCAGATCAACTTCGATCCAGGAGGACACTACAAAAACGGGGAGCCGAAGCTCCCCAAATGAAGCGAACAGAGGCGATGTTCACTTAAATAGAATCTGGCGGCGGGCAAAGAGTTGTCTTGGGTAGGCAGATTCGGGGAGTAAAGATTTGTCTGTGATATCAAATCCGGAAGTTTCCAGGTCAGCTTTTCCTGGAACGAATGCAGCCGTGGAAGAGTACTGGATGGATCTGGATGGCGCGCGCATGCGCTATTTGCGCGCGGGGTCGGGGCCGGCACTGATTCTGCTGCATGGGCTGCTGGGATATTCGTTTTCGTGGCGATACACGATTCCGGCGCTGGCGCCTTATGTGACGGTGTATGCGCCGGACATGCTGGGTGCGGGATTTTCGGATCGTCCTGCGGGACTCGATCATTCCATGGGCGGGACGGCACGGCGTCTTCTGCGATTTATCGAGCGGCTGGGGATTTCTTCGTTTGATCTGTTGGGAACTTCGCACGGCGGCGCGGTGGCGATGATGGCGGCTGCGGAATCCCTGGGGGAAATCTCTAATCTGCGCGTGCGGCGGCTGGTGCTGGTGGCGCCGGTGAATCCGTATTCCGCACATGGGCGGTGGCTGGCGCCGTTTGTGGGCGGTAATTTTGGGGGAGGCTTATTCCGGGTTGGCGCCGCGCATCTGAGTTTCTTGTTTCCATACTTCCACTCGCGCCTTTATGGCGACCGCGGGCACATCCCGCCGGGAACTCTTGCCGGCTACATGGCGCCACTGGCGAAGCCGGGATTGCTCGAACACGCGTTGAGTATCGTGAGCACATGGACCGACGATCTGCGTCAGCTCGAAGCTGTTCTGCCGAAGCTGGCGAGTATTCCGACGCTGTTGATGTGGGGCAGCAAAGATCTGGCAGTGTATGCTTCGTCGGCAGTGCGGCTGGCGGAATACTTTCCGCATTCCAAGTCCATCGTTTTTCCGGGGGTTGGACATCTGCCCTATGAGGAATGCCCCGAGGAGTTCAATCACGCGCTGATCGAATTTCTGACGTTGGATGCCGGAGCAGGCGGATAGGGCGAGTGCCGGTGCATCTGTTAAGATCGCGGCGGAGAAAATGGAGGCCTCGTCATGAGGAAGCTTCGTGTTGCGTTCCGCATCATTGTGCTGGCGACCTGCTTGCCGGCATTTCTGTCCGCTCAAGGGGGGCCGGCCGGCGATCCGGCGTTCAAAGAACAGTTCGAGCGAGGCGGAAAAGCCCTGAAGGAGGGCAAGTACAAGGATGCAATCGACGCGCTGAAGAAAGCCGACAAGCTGAGCAACAATTCATGCGGGGAATGTTATCTGTTGCTGGCAGTGGCTTACTACCACTCGGGCGAATTGGGACAATGCGAGGAAAACTGCGACAAGGCGGCAGCCACGGCGAGCGATGACCTTATGCGCGCACAGGCTCACAACCTCAAGGGAAATGCTTTTTTTTCGGCGGCGGGAACGGATGGCAAGAAGATGAAAGCATCGGAGGGTGAATTTCGGTCCGCGGTTCAATTGGACCCGAAGAATGCCGTCTTTCATTTGAGCCTGGCCAAGGCGCTGCTTCGGCAGTCCAAAGATAATGACGCGAAGCCGGAATTGGAGACGTTCCTGGGCCTTAATGCTGATGAAGAGCTGGCGCGACAGGCGCGGCTGATACTGGCCGATCCACGGCGGGGCCGCGAGGAGTTCTCACCAGGATTCGAAATCAGCACGCTGCAGGGTCAGCGAGTTTCGCTGAAGCAACTGGCGGGGCGAATCGTCATCATGGACTTCTGGGCAACGTGGTGTCCACCCTGCCGTGCCTCGGTACCGGAATTGAAGGAATTGACGAAGAGATATCCCACCGAGAAGTTGATATTGATCAGCGTAAGTGCGGACAAGGACGATGAAGCCTGGCGGGAATTTGTCGCCAAGAAAAACATGGACTGGGCCCAGTACAGGGATGCGGATCACAAAGTGCTGAATGCGTTTAGCATCCATTCCTTTCCCACATACTTAGTGATTGATGGCGATGGAATCATTAAGGAGCGCTTCACGGGTATGAATCCGCAGGAGAGCATCGTCCATAGGCTCAAGGCTATGCTGGCGCAGATGCCGCAACTGGAAGGCGAAGGACACAAGTAAGATCAAGCCGGGAATTTCCTCTCCCAATGACCCACGACATTTTCGAGTTGCTGCGCGGCGCGCTGGTGCACTACGGGTACTGGGCCGTGGCTGCGGCGTTGTTGCTGGAGAATGCCGGTGTGCCGGTGCCGGGCGAGACAGTTCTGTTGCTGGCGAGCTTTCTGGCGTACTCGGAGGGAAAACTTCAGCTTTCCTGGATCATTGTGGCCGGAACCGTGGCGGCCACGGTGGGCGACAATTTGGGGTACGCTCTTGGGCATTACGGGGGACGGGCTTTGCTGGAACGCTACCGGAATATCTTCCGGGTTAGCGATGCGGTATTAGCGCGCGGCGAAAGGCTTTTTGCACGGTACGGCGCGCTTACCATCTTGTTTGCAAGATTTGTGTTCGGAATGCGGATCATCGCGGGACCGCTGGGTGGAGTCCTGCGCATGCCATGGAAGACATTTGCGGCCTTTAATCTGTTGGGGGCCGCGCTCTGGGTAACAGTCATAGCCTACGTGGGCTACAGCTTCGGCAGCCGTTGGAATTTGCTGCTGCAATTCATGGAGCGCTTTGATCTGCTGCTGGGGGCGGCTTTCGTTGTGATCGTGGTCTTCCTGTGGTGGAGAAATCGCAAAGTACGGAAGGATTCCTAGCGTATCCCTGGCAGAAATTAATTTGAAACCGGCATCCCGGAAGTCAACTTCAGGACAGGGGATTCCTCAGAAGCGCGACTATACTGCGCAGGTGTCGCGGCCGTTTTGGTGTGAAAGCGCTGCGGCCAATAATTAAATGGCGGCGTCCGCGCCCGCAGTCGGACGAGGAGGAAGGAATGAAGAAATTTGGATTCTTGACTCTGTTGATGAGCGCGACGTTTCTGTTAATCCTGGCGTCCCCGGTGGCGGCGACTGGACCTAAGGTGACGAATGCGTTGCTTCCCGTGGTAGCAGCGGCTGCGCCACCGGCGGCGATGCCAGAACGTCATCCGCACATCGAGGAAGCTTTGGAATCGATGCGGGCCGCCAAGCACCATCTGGAATCGGCGGAACACGATTTTGGGGGACATCGGGCGAAAGCGATCGCGCATCTGGATCGCGCCATTCGCGAAGCGGAAATCTGCATGTCAATGAGGTAAACGGGAGTTCGAAACAAAAAGGCAACGTCCAGGCGACGCTGCCTTTTTTGCTTAGGAACGGATTCGAGCGCGCGATTTCCGCGATTGAATCAGTCAGGGCCAATCGTAAATCCGATGGAGGCGCCGACTCGTACCACGTTGTTCGAGTTGAAGTCGTTCGTGTTGTTTACGATGTGATAGAAGTGAGCCTCCGGCCGAACAAAAACGTGGTTCCAGACGTAGTAGCGCAGGCCGCCGCCAACATCCACCAGAAAGTGATTGCTGCTGACAAAGCAAGCGCCAAAATAGACGCAACTGGAGGTGTTGGTGAAACCGTAGAAGCGTGTGCTTTGGGCGCCGATGCCGGCCATCAGGTCAGCGCCGATTTTTTTCCCAAGCTTCGGTTGGTACATGGCGTTGAAGTCATAAATGATGGGGCGATAGGGCTGGCCCCCGGGTCCGCCGTATTCGCCTTGCTTGCCTCGCCAGGTGACTTCAAAGTTGAAACCGACACGGCGCTTGAAGCCGATGACGTCGCCACTGATACTGGGATAGAAGCCGCCTTTTTCCGAGATAGGTCCGGGATTCACCAGATTCGTGGTGTAAGCCGACGACAAGAGAGTGCCGCCGCCGACCATGATATCCGCTTGCTGGGCGGAGGCAAACTGGGCCACGAAGAATAGAGCGAAAGCGGGTGCGAACAGTGCTAACTTTCTCAAGAGAGACCTCCAGTCAATTCATTGCAAGTAGTAGGATGCGGACCCGAAATCTTTAAGATGCCGCGAAGATGACCGCAATTCATCATAATTTCAGCCAGAGCCGGTTTCAACCGAAGGGATGTAAAGAAATGTTATCTCGTCATCCGAGCCACTCTGGTAATGCCGCGTCGAGTGAAATCAGTTTTCGCCCGCCTGGAGCGAATCATTCCTGCAATGCGCCAATTAAACCCGAACCCTGGCAATAAGTTGCTCGGGTTGTTTGCGCTTTGTTCACCTCACCGCAACGGGGAGAAGTGTCCGTTATTTGGATTTCCAGCCTCCACCGGCGGGGGCGCGGATGTGGTCGAAGGCGATGGGGCCGGCGCCGAAGAAGACGAGGGCAAAAGCGAGAGCAGCCAGAGCTAGAGGAAATTCGTATCCGCCGTTACCCATCAGCCCGTTGTGGAAGTGCACCTTGGCGATGGCGACCGACATGTTGATGCAAATCGCAAAAGCAGCCACCCGAGTGAACAGGCCGAGCAGAACCAACAGGCCACCTAAAAATTCGGTGAAGGCGGAAAGGTATGCGCTCCAGGCGGGCAGTCCCAGGCCGGTGACGAGTTGCACGTGGTGCTGAAGGCCGCCAAAGACTTTATGGTATCCGTGGTCGAGAATAATGGCGCCGAGCACCAGGCGCATCACGAAAAGCGCGAGAGGTTGCAGGCGATCGAAGTAGCGCAACTAGTTCCTCCGGCAGAGAAGAAAGCATAGCTTACAGCAGCGCGATGACGGAGGGAAGGAGAGTCGCTGGAGTTCGCCGCGTGCGACGAAGAGGCAGTCAAGCTTCGCTCGACTGGACAGCCCCTTCGGCTTTGCTCAGGCAGGCTTGGGCGACTCTCCCCACGTGAGCTTTTTCAAATTGAGGTAGTGCCGGGGAGACATTGCCATCGGGAGAATCCAGGGACAGAGGCATCACAGGCATCACAGGCATCACAGCGAATGATTGCGTCGAGGTCCGAGTTCTGATAACGTTTTCCCGCCCCAGGTTGCGAGTCGCTGACGGCGTCGAGTTGCGACCGAATTCGCCTCTTGTGGGTCTCCTTCCTCCGGTCTTGAAATGTTTCGATTACTTGTGTGACAGAGGTTCTCAGTAGTCCACGAGTAAGGGCCCCTTTAGAGTTTCCCATTTGGCAGGCGGGGACGGCGGCGGGCGGCAGGAAATACACGAGTACAAGTTCTGAAGTTCAGGAGGCGGTAATGAATCGCATTTCGAAAGGTGAAAATATGTTACCGAGCTTGGCCGTGCTGGCGCTTTGCCTGGCTGTCCCGGCTTTTGCATGGGGTCAGAGTCACAACAAGCCATCGAACGCGCCACAGCATGCAGCGCCTCAACAACACTCTGCGCCTCAGCATGCAGCACCTCAGCATGCAGCGCCACAGCGCTCTGCCCCGCAACAGCACAGTGCTCCAAGTCACCAAAGCGCGGCCCCCGGCGGGCGTCCCGGGCCCAGTGGACATGCTGCGCCACCAGCGCGCGGCGCGACGAACAACCGTCCGGGAACGACGGGAAATGCGGCGGCGAACAACCGTCCTGGAGCAGGCGGACAAAAAGGGACGAATAACCGTCCGGGAGCGGCAGGAAACTCAGCGACGAGTAATCGTCCGGGAGCGACTGGCCGCGGAGGCGCGGCAGGACGTCCGGCCAACGGGGCCAACGCGAGGCCGGCTGGCGGCATGAATGCAAGAGGCGGAGCCGGGGGAAAAGGTGCAGCAGTGGGGAGAGGACCTGGCGGCGCGAACGCTCGAGCCTCGCATACGCCTCCGGGTAGGCAGGTGTCGCTGAGGGGCGGGGGGTCTGCACATATTCGCCCGAACGGTCAGATTCGCACGGTCAATCGGAACGGAATGCATATTGAGCACGGCGTGCGGGGAGAGCGCAGAGTTGTTGCCACGCGCAATGGAGTCCGCGTCATGAGTAACGGCAGACGCGGCGGCTATGTGCAACGTGCCTACGTGACGCGCGGCGGCCGCTCTTACTATTCGCGCACATATTATTATCACGGCGCGTATCGCGCCGGCGTCTACCGCGGCTACTACTATGGGGGACACCCCTATTACGGATACTATCCTGCGTACTATTACCGTCCTGCTTATTATGGATGGGCCTATAACCCGTGGCCGGCACCGGTCGCGTACGGCTGGGGCTGGGGAGGAGCGCCGTGGTACGGCTACTACGGCGGCTACTTCGAGCCCTATCCGGTGTATCCTTCCGCAGCTTTCTGGCTGACCGATTACCTGGTTGCGGCCAGCCTTCGTGCAGCCTTCGAAGCGCAAGCGGGAGCCGCCGAGGGATTGTTGTATCCCGACGCAGGCGATGGGACGCTGGTGGCCAGCTTGCTGGCGGTGGCCCCACCCGCGGCCGAGACTGCGAAGCTGAGCCCCGACGTCAAGAAAGAGATTGCGGAAGAAGTGAAGGCGCTGCTGGCAGCTGAACAAGCCGAAGCAGCCAAGGGCAAGAGTTCGTCCGGAGGGCAGGCAGCCAGCAAGGATGAAGCTCCGCCTGCGCTGGATCCTGCTTTCCGCACGTTCGTAGTCTCGACGGACGTCACGCTGGTGGCGGACGGGAACGAGTGCGCGCTGTCGGATGGCGACGTCATTACGCGGACCACGGAAACGCCGGATGACGATCAAAACGTCAACGTGAAAGTTGTCGCCAGCAAGAAGGCCGATTGCTCGGTGGGCAGCGAAGGGCCGGTCGCGGTGGATGATCTGCAAGAAATGTACAACCACTTCCGCGAACAGCTCAAAGATGGCATGGGAGAACTCGCAAAGAAGCAGGGAACCGGCGGCCTTCCCAAGGCTCCGGACACGACAACCGTGGCGGGAGATGTTCCTCCTCCAGAACCGGACAAGACGGCGGAGAAGACTCTGAAAGAAACGCAGTCGGCCGCGGATCAGACGGAGACAGAGGTTAAGCAAGAGGCCGGATCTGGTTCCGGTGGTGGTAGTCAATGAGCGAATGAGAATAGGACGGGGAGCGTCCGCTGTTTGGGGAGGCTCCCTATGACTTTCCACGATGCCGACACAGATGCGGCACTGGCGAAAA
>JAUTWY010000516.1 GCA_030838305.1 Acidobacteriaceae bacterium | reverse complement strand
CTTCTCCGGCTCCTCGGCTTTATCGATCAAGTCGTTGAGATTGGCCCGGACTAATGTGGAAACGCGCTCTAGTAATGCCATGGTGGACTCCTTTTTTCTGTTAACAACAGCTTCTAGCTTTGCTGCCTTAGGTTTCTGGTTTCATGTTGCCGGTGGAGGGAGGCGCACTCGGAACAATCGATTCCCTTGCGCCGGAAGCTACTGCCGATGGCGACTCCAATCGCGACTCCGATGGCGAGCCAGATTGCCAGGTGTCCGGCGGCGACTCCGAGTGCGGCTCCCATGGCCGCTCCCAGTGCAATGCCCAATCCCACTCCTGTTGGTTTGCTTGTCATAGACTCTGCTCCAATCATTCGCCCGGCTGCGCGGCGTAGGGACAGCCGAGGCGGCTGTCCCTACGCAAGCAGTTGCGATTCTCACTTCGCCGCTTCCACGAGCGGCGGTTTGGGTGACTTGTCGCCGATCTGGCGCACCTTGCCCAGCAACTCCGCCAGCGGCATGCCGGAGAGCGTTTCGAACAATGCCGGCACTTGTGCCGCCATCTTGGCGATGTCCGCGGTGATCTTGTTCATCCCCGATGCGTCGCCGTTTCCCGTAGAAACAATGGTGATCTTGTCGACGTTTGCCAGCGGACTGGCGAGCGCCCTCACGATCTCCGGCATGCTGGTGAACAAGCGATCGATCACCGCGGCCTGGTTGTATTCCTGATAAGCCTCGGCTTTCACATTCATGGCCTTGGCTTCGGATTCGCCTTTCTTGAAAATGATTTCCGCTTCGGCCTCGCCTTGCGCGCGTGTTGCCGACGCATGCCCTTCCGCTTCCGCGATCAGGCGCTGCTTTTCGGCCGCGGCCAGCGTCTCAATCCGCTGACGCTCCATCTCGGCTCCCTTCAACACGGTAGCAATCAGTTCCTTCTCGCGGCGGTTGATTTCCGCTTCCTGCACCTTGACCTGCTGCTCTTTCTCAATCTGTTGCACCTTCACCTGTTCAGCCACAACTTGCTGCTGCATGATGTTGGTCTGGATGTCATACGCCTTGTCAGCCTGCGCCTGCTGGCGTTTCGTGACTTCCAGAAATTGCGCTCTCTTCACTTCCAGGTCGCGCTGCGATTCCGCCTGCTTGGCCAGCGATAACGTTTCCGCCAGCACCCGCTCCTGATCGGCCTGCGCTTTGGCTACTGCCGCTTCCCGCTGCGCCAGCGCGCGCTTGATCGCGGTGTCGCGATCGGCTTCCGCGGTGGCAACGTCGGCGTCTCGCTTAATACGCGCCACGTCCGGCTTGCCCATGTTGGTGATGTATTCGTTCTTGTCGCGTACTTCGTTGATGGTGAACGAAATGACTTCCAGTCCCATCTTGTTCATGTCTTCGGCACACGTGGAACGCATGCGGTCGGAAACCATTTCCGGCTGCTTGACGATTTCTTCCACCGTGAGTTGGCCGATGATGCCGCGCAGGTGACCTTCCATCACAAGCCGGATCAGTCCCTCGCGTTCCTGGTCAGTCTTGGTAAGAAACTGCTCGGCAGCCGTGAGGACTGACTCGCGATCGGATTTCACTTTGATCTGCGCGACCGCTTCGACGGTTACCGCAACGCCTTGTTTTGTGTATAGGTCCTGCTGCGGCGCCACGTCGAATGACATCAATTCGAGAGACAGATCGCGACAGATCTGCACCATCGGGAGCACCAGCGTGCCGTGTCCCTGCACCACGCGCGTCCCACCCAGGCCGTACACAATGAGCGCTTCGTGCGGCCCCGCTTTGCGATATAGTCTGGCCATTCCGCTCATCAGGAACAGAAGGACCATCACTCCCAGCCCGGCGAAAATCCAAATTTCAACCATCTTTGACATCTCGAACATAACGCCTCCTCCTACGAATGCAGTCCTATGAACGTGATGCTGCAGCCACCTATTGATCCCCTGAAATCTCGCTCCACAGCCGAACGTAAGCAATTCCCTTTTCGTAGCGCGTCGCTACCACTTCGGCCCCTTTAGCGATGGCGCTGCCATCGTCACTGCGCGCGCCGCACACGCGGCGTGTTCCCATTTGGGTGTAGATAATTTCACCCGTTCCGCCTTCGCGGATGGAACTGCAAACTCGGCCGAGCACTCCAACCATTTCGTAGTCGGCGGGATCCATGTTCTCTTCGTGAGAGATGAGCACTTTGCTCAGAAACAAAAACACAATGCTTCCACCCACCAGGCCGCTGGCGGTCGAAGCGAGCAATCCAAAACCGACCCACAGGCCTGAGTAGCGTGTCAGCAAATATCCCGTACCTCCAAACCAGGCGAGGAACGCGGTGAGCGTGACGAAGTTGAACGGAGAGACTCCATCAGAGTGTTGCGAATGCGCGGTCGACGGCGAAGCCGGCGCGTCTCCGGCAACCGGCGCGTGGCCCGCCGCAACCGGCCCATGCACCGCGGGCAAATGTGTGCCGCCAACATGCCCGTGGAAATGGGGCAAATGCAGCCGGCCAGTGCGCGAGCCTCCCAACAAAAAAGAGAAGAAACTAAAGCAGAAACCCACTGCGAAACAGATCAAATAGAAATCTGCCCAGGTCATGGAATGAGTCATCGGATTCTGCTCCTTCCTGTGGTCGCAACCCGGCCATGATTCCCGCCATGGTGATTCTCGCGACGTACTTTCGCCTGCAAATCAGGCCGCAGCGCTTCCAGCAAACGCTCGGCCAAACCTGGCGTGTCGAGAATTGCGCCCAGCAGCAACAGACAGCGCCTCGTATCTTTCTCGCGCGCGGCTTTGAGCAGCACATCGCTCACTTCCGGATCGCTCACAAAGCGCTCCGAACCTTGCAACAACCAAACATCCAACTGGCCTTCGGTGGTGCGCAGGTCCGAGGTTAGTTCCGTGTGATAACCCTCGGGATCATCCACCAGAAAGCCGGGATGCACTTTGAAGAACCTTGCCAGCAGTGCGCGTGATGATTGCGTCATATGCGGTCGCGCGCCGCTTTCGATCTGCGAAAGGTAGGACTGGCTGATGCTCTTGCGCAGCTCCTGGCGAACCGCTTTCACCATCTCCTGCTGCGTAATCGGGCGGCCTAAGCCGCGCAGGGAGCCTTCGACCTCGCGCAGATAACGAATTTTCTCTCCCAGCTTCATATTATGTATCGCGATATGTATATTGCAATATGCAATGTATGTCAAGCAATGAATCTGGCGTGTTTTGACGAAGTTAGAGTTAGAGTCCGGCTTCGATGCGGGAGCGGGGGTCGAGATAGTCGCGCAGCGCGTCGCCAATAAAGTTGAATGAGAGCACGGCAAGCATCACGGCGAGGGCGGGAAACAGCACCAAATCTGGCGCGTCGAAAAGATGGGCGCGGCCGTCATTGAGCATTGCGCCCCAACTCGCAGTTGGCGGCGGTACGCCGAGTCCGAGGAAGCTCATGGTGGCTTCGGCGAGAATCGCTCCAGCCATGCCGATTGCGGCTTGCACGATCACTGGCTGAATGATGTTTGGCAAAATGTGGCGAACGATGATGCGAAGATCGCTGGCCCCGAGGGCGCGGGCGGCCTCGACGAATTCGCGCTCGCGGGCGGCTAGCACTTGTCCGCGAACCAGGCGGGCGTAGCCGACCCATCCTCCAAGGGAGAGCGCGAGAACAAGATTAAAGATGCCGGGACCGCGGAAAGCGACGAAGGCAATAGCGAGAAGAATTCCAGGGAAAGAGAGGAAAGCGTTCATCAAAACGACGTTGACGAAGCGGTCGATGGCTCCGCCGTAATAGCCGGCGATGGAGCCGATGATGAGTCCGAGAGCGAGGGAGACGAGGACTACGCAACTTCCCACCAGCATCGAGATGCGCGCGCCGTAAACGATGCGCGAGAAAATGTCGCGGCCAAGTTCGTCGGTGCCGAAGAAGTGAGCGTGAGATGGAGCATCGAGCCGGGTGGGGAGGTTGATGGAAGCGGGATCCTGCGGTGCGATCCAGGGAGCGAATAGCGCAAAGATCACGAACACTACGACCAACACAGCGCCGGTAGCGGCCAGCGGATTATGGCGTGCGTTTACGGCGATCGAGCGGCGAAGCGAGATGGCAGTAGTGGACAAGTTAGACTGTGGAATTCTACCCGTGAATGATTTTACGCAACATCGATCTGATGATCTGATCGAATGCCGGGGGTGCTGAAAATCTCGGTTCTGAACGATACCCTACCCCTGGGGTCTATTTGGAATCATCGAAAATCCGGTAGTGCGCTATTCTATTAGCCCATTACCGAAAATCCCTGCACAATCCGCTGCCTAAAGGACTTAGCAATCAAAATCCAGAGAACAAGGGAGTTACGTCCCGCCCCCCCCGGTTGCGTATATAGCCTCGGCCCTGACGATAATGGGCTAGTTACGAATCGATCGCAAGGGCAGATGTCACAGGGTGGCGGTGGATTCCTCCGGGTCACGCCGAGGGCTTATCGCACGGAAAGCACAGGCAAACGTTTAAACACAGGGGTCAGAGAGGTTCACGGGGGAATTCATCATCGTCATGGCACTCGTTCCGACCACGTGGCGAATGGTGCTTGAGATCGAGCATGAATTGTGTTTTCATACGGGAATGCCGGGAACGTATCTCCAGCCGGCATATGCGCCGTAAACCTCCACCTCTAGCAAACATTCTGAGGAGAAAAAATCATGAGCAAAGTCTCGTATATTCCCAAAGACTACAACTCCGTCACACCCTATCTGGTGATCCGGGGCGCCGCCCAAGCCATTGAGTACTACAAAAAAGTCTTCGGAGCGACTGAAACCGTTCGCATGAACGGCCCGGACGGCAAGGTCGGTCACGCGGAGTTGAAGATCGGCAATTCGCACATCATGCTGGCTGACGAAAATCCCAGCATGGGGCAGGGACACACCAGCGCGGCCACCATCGGTGGCAGCCCGGTGAGCCTGTATGTATACCTTCCCGACGTCGATAGCGTAATTAAGCGCGCGGCGGCCGAGGGCGCGAAAATCCTGAAGCCGGTTCAGGACCAGTTCTACGGAGACCGCAATGGCTTCATTCAAGATCCTTTCGGACATCTGTGGGGCATTGCCACTCACGTGGAAGATGTGTCGCCTAAGGATATGGAAGAACGGATGAAGAAGATGATGCAGGCCGCGTAGTTTGATTTGGACGGAGGCGGGGCAACCATGCTCCGCCTCCCTACTTCTGTCTGAACCCTAGAGTTCTTCGCCCGTCGCAGTCTGCCCGGCGAGAAGAAATGTCTTGGGATATTTGCCCTCGCCGCAGAGTTTGAATGAGCCGAAATCCTCGAACCAGCGTCCTTCGGGGACATTCGGTCTTGTCTCCAGCCAAACCCGGAGTTGATTGAGGTCATCGAGCCTGATGTTGCGGTCGTTCATGCGCTCGATTAGATGGTCGCGAACGGCTATAAGCGCGAGAAATGGGGCACCCGGCCGCCATGGAGAACTGCGCGTGCATTCATCCCGTCGTCACGCAAGAGAATAATGAAGAACGACTTGCATTTCTGCATCGACCGGCAATCCCTCATGATCCATGTGGAAGACCAAGTAATCCCCCCCCATTTAGAGCTAACGACGAATTAGCAATTGAGAAACATAGCGTTCTGGACTGGGAAGTACACGTTTGCGCCATTTCCATTGAAATTCAATATTTCCCATCCAAAACTGGCAACTAATGGGTTTGCGCCAGACTGACCTTCAGCATGTAGAGCCGGACCGCAACCGGTTACAGAGCCAGCCGCCATCGAGCCAACCGCCACGGCGCCCCCTTTTAGGAATTGTCTTCTACCATCTGCCCTCATCCACACCTCCGAGAGATTACCGTCAATAAAGCTGACCAAGCTGACGGCGATGTTGTTGCTCTTTCGAGGAAAATGCCCTCACTGCCTAATTCTGGGATTCGCAACAGAATACAACACATCCGTCAGGAAGTTCACGGCGACGTAGGTCAATCCAATCGCCAGGATGCAGCCTTGCACCAGATAGTAATCGCGGTTGGAGATGGCTTGGACCGTAAGGCGGCCGATGCCGGGCCAGGAGAAGATCGTCTCGGTGACGATTGTGCCTGCGAGTAGCGCGCCGAATTGCAGGCCCAGGACGGTGATGATGGGGATCATGGCGTTGCGCAGGGCGTGGCGGTAGACGACGGTGCGCTCGGGCAGGCCTTTGGCGCGGGCGGTGCGGATGTAATCCTGGCTGAGCTCTTCGAGCATCGAGGTGCGGACCATGCGGGTGAGGATGGCGGCGAGCGCTCCGCCCATGGTGATGGCGGGAAGCGCGTGGTTAGCTAAAGACCCGGCGCCGGAAACGGGGAGCCATCCCAGCTTGATGGCGAACAGAAGAATCAGGATTGGGCCGAGCGCGAAGTTGGGGAACGACAGGCCGAAGAGGCTGACTACGCTCAGCAAACGGTCGTCCCAGCGGTTGCGGCGCTGGGCGGAGCGCACCCCCGCGGGGATCGACAAGAGGATCGCCACGAACAGCGATGCCAGCGTGAGTTGCAGCGTGTAGGGATAACGCTGGGTGAGCAGACGCGTCACGCTTTGGTTGTAGCGGAACGAGGGACCGAGGTCGCCGTGGAGGACGCCTTTCCAGTAGCGGAGGTATTGCTCGCCGAGTGGGGCGTCGAGGCCGTAGGCGTGGCGTGTGGCTGCGATGTCGGCGGGGGGGGCGCCTTCACCCAGCATTTGCTGGATGGGGTCTCCGGGGACGAGGTGAATCAGGAGGAAGACCAGGGAGACGACCAGCCAGATTACTGGGAGGGTGTA
>JAUTWY010000510.1 GCA_030838305.1 Acidobacteriaceae bacterium | reverse complement strand
GACAGTACCGTTTGCTCCATCCTCCGAACAGAACAAGTAGGAGTCGTGAAGGGGTGAGGAGTTGAGGGCAATATCAGGCACATCGCGTTTGCTGTCGTTGGGTACGCCGGTACCCGTTTGCCAGGATGGTTTTGGAAAGAACGTGCTCGCGCCACCGCCAGAGGCCAGGAGCTGTCCGCTGCTATTGGCCGAACTCGAAGTGTCATTCCATGCCATCTCTGGGATATAGGAAAGGGCCGACGAAATCGTATCGGTGCCGCCGGTGGTGCCGCTCCAGTATTGAGTGGCATTGGCGTCTCCGTTGGTGGAGGTAGCTTCAGCGTCGCCGTTAAATTCAGTCCCGCCCATGCCGGTGACCTCTGGAATGGCAGCGGGCATGTCGACGGCGATGCCATGAGTCGCGGTGGTGACTTGAAAATCACAATCCGCAGCACCCGAGTCACCCACTGCAGAAACCACGGTCTGGCCCTGCGCGTTGGCTTGCTGAATCCATCCCCGCATGGTCTGCGCGAACGAGAGGCCGATGGCCGATTCACAATTTCCGTAGCTGTTACTAATGACCGGCGCAACGTTTTGATCGATCGCGTATTGCAGGGCGTCAAATGCTCCGAACTGGCGGCTACTGCAGGTTTCACCACTCGTCAAACCCGCATAAACCAGGATGATGCCGGCATTTTTCGCCACTGCTCCCGCCCATTCCACGTCCAGATCGGACTCGCCCTCATCTCCCGCACAACGCGTCGAAGTTCCCGTCGCGGGCACCAGCAGCAGCGTGGGAGCATTTGCGGCCAGGCCGGCAGCACTGCGGAAATTTGCCACATCCGTTAGGTTGATTGAGCTTTGTCCCGTGGCTGCGATCTTCAGGCCGGTGCCGTCAATCCCAGCGTTGTAAAGGGGCTGAACCTCATAAATAGTGGCGAAATCGCCGGGCGCGAGAAAATGATTGCCAGAAAGATGAGAAGTAAAATGCGGGTCGGCTGCGGCCGCGGATACTCTACGAAAGTTGGCTCGCGGTTTTGGGTTGAAGTTGTGAAGGTGCCCGACAGAAAGCACAGACCCTGCAAGGGCGGCCGGCACTGAAGGGTTGGTCGCGTTTGCGAAATGGATCTCACCTTCCACCAGATACTGGTGCATCTCAGTGCCAAAGACCGACTCGATCTGCGCTACGGTTCCATCGAAGGAGATCTGGTTGCGACTATTCGCGATTGAAGCGACGGTGAGGCCTTGAGATTCCAGCCACGCGGTTACGCGCGAGACATCATTCTGGGACATTCCAAAGCGGTCGGCGAACTGCGCCGGCGTCAACCATTTGTGGTAATTCGGAGACGATCGGTCCTGCTGTTGGGACAGCAAGTTATCGAGATCCGTCTGCTGGCCGGCGGAAGGCCGGAAAGATAAGGTGACGCCATGGAGCATCATGCTGCCGTCGGTGCGGCCAAGATCAAAACGACGCTGCGCCTGGCCGTGCACGTTCCCCTTGAGTGCAACGCGGTGGGAAGAGTCGATTTCTCCGGCTATGCGGTCAGCTTGTGCAGCGAAGCACAGGGTTGAGGCTAGAAACGGTAGAACACACTTCCAAAATCGCATGGACACTCCGTCTGGGACCGGGTCTGAAGGTGGTTGATTCCTTAGCTTATACGGCTTTATAGCACTCTGATCGATTTTGACAGAAAGAAGGTTGTATGGCGTAAAGAAAGTTACAACATCACGCAGGACGCGCCAAAGCGATAACTATGGTCCATTTCACATTCCGAGCAGGTTGGGATGGAGTTTAGCGTATCCATGCTCCTGCGCCCACAGATCAAGCGGAACGGAAGCGAGTTCGTCGACCAAAGGCTCGGCGAGTCCGTTCTTGGTGAGGTCGATGGACTTGATGTAGGTTTTGCAGGCATCGCAGCACTCGACCCGGATGTAAGGAAAGGCTTCAGCGGTGTAGACGGGCAGTTTGGCATGATCCTCCTGGCCGCATCCGGGACAGACGATGCGTCGGAAGTCCCATTCGGTGAGGCAGACGCCGCAGAGCAGGCTGCGCCGGCCTCCATCGCCCTGCGGGCGGAGAATGGCAAGCACAGGTTTGCGATTACAGAATGGGCAGAGGGGATGGGTGTAGCCGTCGAGTTGCAGGCGAGCCTGCGAACGGGCGAATTCCGCATAGGGCTGCAAGAAGGTCAAAGCCAGAAATTGTTCTGGATCAGAGGGCGGCGCGCCAGGAGAGAACCAGGACGCGTTCAGCAGATCAGAAAAAGCGCTCGCAGGAGCGCTCCGCAAACCGCGAGCGACCTGGGCAAGGAGGGGAGGCCCGCTTTGTTCAACGACGGCAAGAAATGCTGGGAAGTTTGCCAGGGTTTCCGGCAAGTTCAAAGGATCGGTGGCGCCAGCATCTTGTTGACCAGGGGTTGGGCGGGACGTGGACTCGACGGCCGGGGGGACGCCGGCGCTACTTTTTGTCGCGTGCTCGAGGCGCTGGTAGAGGCCTTCCTGGAAGCGGGCAACGTGAATGTAAAAGCCCAGTATCTCCGCGGCGAACGGATGCTGGGCGGCGAGGTGTTCGGCGCGCCGGATGCGCTGCTGCCAGGGAGTTTTGGCCATCGGGGCGATTATGAGGTTTTGAATCGAAGCATGCAACCGAGAGGTCTGGAGTTTCATCCCTTGCCGTATAAGCCCTCGGTTTGACTGTGAGCAGCAACTGCGCTTATAGTTTTTTTCAATTGCGTTGTAGTCTGCCGGTGTGATCGAAGTAGTCGGAGGATGCGCAATGGAACTCTCCCGCAGAAACTTCCTCAGAGGCGCGCTCGTGGGTGGAGCGGGCTTCTCTCTCCTGGGATTTGATTTGACGCCCGCCATG
>JAUTWY010000499.1 GCA_030838305.1 Acidobacteriaceae bacterium | reverse complement strand
AACGTCGTCGGCGATCGAGGACACGGCGGAGGCAGTGCGCTTTGTGCGTGATCCGGCAAATGCCGTGAAGTATCGCAGTGACCCGAAGAGGCTGGTGATTGTGGGCCACAGCTTGGGTGGATTCCTGGCGGGATACGAGGCGAGCCACGATGCAGACATTACCGCGGTGGCGATGATCGCAGCGGTGAACATGGGCAGGGTCAATACCGATGCCAAGGAGCGGGAGAACCGCTTGAAGCGCTGGGAAACGCAGTTGCACCCGGTACGGGGCGCGAGTGCGACAGAGCTTTTCGCAGAGGCCGAGCGGCATGGCAAAGAGTGGGACTACGTACAGTGGGCGCAAGGGCTGCGAATGAGCCCTGTCTTGCTCGTCGAAGCCGACGATCAGAATCATGCCGACATGGAAGCCTTCGCCGAAGTACTGCGCCAGAAGGGTGCGGTTGCGCTCAAGCAGGTGGCCGTGGCAACAGACCACAGCTTCTCAGATCATCGGATTGCATTGCAGGGGATCGTAGTCGAGTGGCTAGAGACGTTGAAGAAATAGGGACCTGCGGATAAACACTGACTTTCATGGCCTTGTGGGAGCCCTAGCCCTAGATTGTTGGCGAAACATCGCGATAGCGCGTTTTGACCCTTGACCGAAAGTCGGCCCGATTCTCGGTGAGCGTAACCGCCTTGGTAACAACAATTATCGTGGAGTTCATCCAAGATTCGGCGTAAAGTGCTCGCCTGTGATCGCCAACTGGTAGAGGTTCAGAGGTGAGAATTAGTTCGGATGAAGCGTTCTTGATATTGCACAAATGGCAGGTTGAGCTGACCCCGGTCTTATTCGTGGGCTCATTAATGCCAAGACATCCCCTCTGAGGGCTGATCGCCGTTGTGACGCGGCAAGGAGTGTGGAACAGCAGCAATGAACCGGCTTCAATCTGGGGATTCCATCTTGCCGGGGAAAAGACGAATTTTCTCGCGACACAGTTTGAGGACTTCGAATATCTTCAGCCCGCCGAACTGCCACCGGACATCAAAACGTCCCTGCCGGAGATGCCCCGGAACGCGCCGTGCTGGCGTTGACGAAAGTAATGAAACTGGTAAACACCGCACGGACCGAGAGAGATGCTCTGATGCCAGTCCAAGAGACGCTGTTTTTAGTCGCGCTCCGAAGCTGCGCCAGTGCTTTGGGACTCGACGTGATTGATTCTTCGGGAAGTTGATCCGTAACGTTTGGTAAACTATTCCTGATGGTACCCGCGAACGAAAAACAGCAGGCGCACCAGCTCCTCGATCAGCTCGATGCTGGCCAGCTCGCCGCCGTCGTTCACCTGCTCCAGGTGATGACCGGCCCGCTGTCGCGTGCGCTGGCTTCCGCGCCCGTGGAAGAGGAAGAGATCACGTCTGAGACGGCTGCCGCGCTCGACCGAGCCCGCGCTTCGCTGGCTCGCGGAGAAGGCATTCCTCACGAAGACATCCTGCGCGAGTTCGGCCTGGGTAAATGACCGAACCGCCAGCGCCGGAAGCCGCCTACGTCGCGAAGCTTCAGTCCTTAGGGTTCTTTACGAAATTTAGAAGCTGCGCTTGTCGAAGGGGTGAGGATTTTCATTTGCTCTTCACCTTGCTCTTGCCTTTAAGGCTCTTGCCTTTAAGATTGAGCGCCACCGCAGCGCGGATCAGATTCTTCAAGGCCACCTCATCCACCTTCTCGCCTTCGTGGATGTCGATGGCGCGCCTCACATTCCCCTCGAGGCTCGAGTTGAATAGACCCGAAGGGTCCTTCAACGCAGCTCCCTTGGCAAATGTCATCTTGACGGCGTTCTTGTATGTCTCTCCCGTGCACACGATGCCGCCGTGGGAAAAGACGGGAGTCCCCGGCGATGTCGCCTTCGCCCACTTCCACTCTTCGACGATCTCCGGGTCTGCCGCATGTATGATTTCGCGCACCTTCGCGAGTGTCTTCCCGCGCCAGTCCCCAAGTTCCTTGATCTTCTGGTCGATTGACGAAGAGGCGATGAATGCAGAGGCAGAGTCCACCGGGACAGTCCTTTTCATGTTCAGCTCCAACTCTTGCCCCTAATTTAGCTGCGCTCAGCGTAACCTGCAACCTCCTGAGTCCCTGGTGGAAGAGCGGTACTTCAGCTTCAGCGCCGCGTAAGGGACCCACACCAGGCAAGAGGGCTTCAGCCCCAGCGCCTCTATGGCTACTCCGCCTAACGCCGGACGATCCACCACGACCGGAAAGGGCGACGGCTTCACCCGCGCCATAAACGCCTCAAAATCAATCGCGGCCTTAGCCGCTGCGAGGATGTGTTTTCCAAGCTGACCCACTACGCCAACCTCCCGAAATAGTGGCAGAGTCATTTCGTCACTTCCTGCTGTTACCACCGCCGTCGCTTGCTTACCACCGACGCAAGCCGACGACTCTTCGAATCAGCCTTGTAGCTCGTGCGGCACCGATCGCGTCGATTGCTGATTCACCGTTTCACTACGGCTGCTAGACTTCATCAGTCGTGTTTACGATCGAGCAAGTCAAGGACCTCCACGCCCGGCTCGGTAGCGCGAAGACGCTCCCGGAATATGTGCGGGCGCTTAAGGCGCTCGGCGTCGAACGGTACGATTCCTACCTGGTCGACGGCCATTCGGAGTACTTCGGGCCGGACGGCCACAGGGTCGTCTCCCCACCGGGTGCACGAGGTGCTTCCCGTCGCTGAAACCGGTCAACGCGAAACGTTCCTCCAGCACTTGCGCCGGCACGAGCAGCGCCAGACGACTTACTTAGAGATGTCCAGGGGCCTGGCGCAGTGCGGGATAGAAAAGTGGACTGTGGACACGGGTCGGATGACTATGACGTTCTACGATAAGGCCGGCTGCGAGATGCTGGTTGAGCAGATCAGCTAATTCGGTGGTTCACCTCGGGCTGCTGGCATTGCCCGGTTTCTTCACGCCGTGCCCCGCATCTTTCTAATTATCAACATTCCAGTCCAGGGTACCAAATGAGACGGGGCGAAATACATACAAGCCAGCATGTAGGAAAAGATAATCAAATAGCCCGTGAGATTGTACATTTTCATGACGACTCTCCGTCGCGTTATTCAAACAGAAATCGGAGCTTCTTTTCAAATAGCAAGTCGAGCAAGCAACCAACCCCAGGGGCCGAAAGACCGGCTCTCGCATCGATAACATCGCCCAGGTTATCGTCATAGTAGACTTGCCCCATGATTCGTCAGATCGCGCCGCTGTTCTTCACCCTGGACATCCCCGGCACCCTTGCCTATTACGAAGCCAAGCTTGGCTTCAAGTGTTTGGGCACGTGGCAGGACCCGCCGGTTTACGCCATCGTTGCCCGCGACCAGCAGGCGATTCACTTCCGCTGTGCCGAACCTCCCACAGCCAATCCCAACAAGTATTCGGACGAACTGCTCGACGCGTACCTACGCGTCGAAGATGCGGACGCGCTTTATGCTGAGTATGCTGCTCAAGGAGTGGAATTCACGCGGGGACTTGCCAACATGCCGTGGCACTCGCGTGAGTTTGTGGTGAGGGATCGCGATGGACGACTGCTTGCTTTCGGAGCGAACTTGCAGTCTTTCTCGGCGAGTGGCGATGTTCACACATCACAGACTTAGTCCAGCGAACAAACTCGATTGTCCTCATGCCTGGGACTAATGCGTTTTCACCACAAGCGGCGGATTAGCCGGGTCCTCTCCTCGATTCCATGTATCAAAAGTGGTACATTAACTATGAATCAACGCACTCTAAAGCGATTGCCGGGCGCGGTTTTATCGCTCCGATAGCGGACGGGAGCCCGTTCGGCAATGGCTTAGAAGCCTGGAGGCACAGGATCGAAAGATCATCGGCGCAGATATCAAGGATGTCGAGTTTTCGTGGCCGATTGGCATGCCCCCGGTGCGCTCGCTTGGCCGCGAACTGTAGGAAGTCCGAAGCAGCTTGCCGCACGGCCGTATCGCCCGCGTGATTTTTTGCGTTGAAAAGATTTTATGGTGCTTCTGCATGGCTTCCCAAAGAAAACGCAGAAAGCAACGAAACAGGAAATCGATCTGGCGCTGAAACGAAAGAAGGTTACGCAATCATGAAAAAGAAGAATATCGGATACACCTGCGATAGTTGGCTTCGCGAGGAAGGCCTCTATGAGAAAGTGAGCGCCACGGCGATCAAACGGGTGGTCGCCCGCCAGGTTAAGGCTGCGATGCACCAAAAGGGTCTGACCAAGGTCGAGATGGCGCGGCGTATGCGCACGAGCCGCGCCGCGCTTGACCGGCTCCTTGATCCCGAGAATGATGCCGTCACCCTCGGCACTCTTCAAAAAGCCGCGGCTGTTGTCGGTCGTCAGGTTCGCCTGGAACTCGTCTAAGCGTCTCCAGGCGCGAAGACTATTCTGGGGACAATAACTGGAGGGACGATGCGTCACCGCATTCTGCACCTGATGTGCCTCGTAACGTGCGTCGTAGTCCTTATGACCGCCGCCCCGCCCCAGCAAGCCCGGCAAAGCCATTGGGCCTCACCCGACGACAAAACCGCGAAGTTCATGATCGACATGGAGCGCAAGTGGGCCGAAGGTGTTTGCACGAATAATGGAGTTATCTCTGAGTTGTTGGCCGACGATTTCCAGGGCACCAGCACTGGCGGCGAGCGCTACAACAAAGCGGATGAGCTACGCGATGAAAAAGGCCCACACTCGGCGCACGGCTGCGCACTCGACGATGCCGGGGTGCGCTTCTTCGGCGAAGACGTGGCCATCCTTTACGGCAGCGAGCACGCCATCGGCAAAGACAAAACGCATCCCGACGCGAAGCAGTGCCAGGTCTGGACCGATACCTGGTTGAAGCGCGATGGGAAGTGGCAGATCGCCGCCGCGCAAGACAACAAGATCGATTGCAAGTAGCTAGCTAGAGGATGATTCTCTCATCGCCGGCGCTAGGACGAAAAACCCGTGACAAGAAAAACCCG
>JAUTWY010000476.1 GCA_030838305.1 Acidobacteriaceae bacterium | reverse complement strand
CACTCCCAGCTCGGGATGCTTGCCGCGTCGCTGCAAATCTTCCGGCTGCAGGTTTAGTGCCTGGAGCGCAGCCAGATTTTCGGTTCGTAGATGGGCGAACTCGTCAAGGAGTTGCTCCAGGCGCTTGCCACGACTTTCGTTTATTTGCGCAAGGCGGTCAAAGGGATCGAATGGCCGCGCCTCGCCGTGCTGAAGAATGATGCGCGCCCGGGACATCCAGTCGGTGCGCTCCCCGACGATCAGGTGGCCCAGGATGTCGAACGCGCTCCAGGTGTCTTTTTCTTGTTTGCTTCCGTCTCCTGCGATGCGTCCTTCGTTGCGCTGCACCCAGATGTCTGGCAGGCCGCGCAACAGCGCATTCAGGGTTGCGGGAGTGCGGCTGAGAACTGCGATGGTCGCAGGCAGATTGAATTGTATCAAGGTTGCCATGCGTGCGTAGATGCGGCGCGGGGGTTCGGGATTCAGGCTCCGGAAGAGGTCAATTCCTTATTCAGACTCGATCTCTCCAATAACCCGGTTTTCGCTTGCCGTGTGCAACCGCCACAATGATGACTGAATCGGGGTCGTCGAGGTAGACGACAGAGAACGGGAAACGCTGCATCACGAAGCGGCGCGTCCCGAACAAATACTCTGGCCATCGCCGCGGTTGCTGAGCAACCGCGCGGATCGCGTCTGAGACAGCGACGCGAAATCCCGAGGATGCCAAAAGATTTTGCGCGCGGTATCAACGGACTGGACGGCGTTTCGAAATTCCTCCCTTGCTTCGGGATGCAACTGAAACGACTTCGCCATCCGGGAACTCTTTCGCGAGTTCTCGAAGCACCTGCTCTCCCGGAATAGTTTTCACCCGCCCAGAGCGAATGTCATCCACCCGGCGCTTGATCTCTTCGTCCCACGCTGCCTCTACTCCTTCTTCTTCCGGTTCGTCGTCGAGACTGTCGATCAATCGGGCAGCGACAACCCTCGTTCCTGGCTGGAAAGCTCAGGCGCCTTCTTCAACAACTCCGAGACCTGCGGCGTCATCTGTGCCACGATCCACCTCGCCAAAGCACGAGTTTACACCTGGACAATCGTCGTGTCCGCAATCGCGCGCAGCGCGAGTGCCTCGACGGCCGCCTCCGCCTCGCCTTGAGTTGCTCCGCAGGCCATGACTCCCGGGAGTTCGGAAATCTCGGCGATCCAGCGCCCGTCCTCTTCCCGCTCAAATTCAATCTCAAAGTTCACGCCGCCTCCGTGAGTCCAGACTCCAAACGCACGCACCGATTCTAGTCCCGATCCCATCTCGTAACCAATGCAAGAGTGACGTCTCATTCATTTAGATCGAATGGGACCCCTTTTCCTTTCAACAACTTACCTCCGCCCAATCCTCGAATCAACCGCTAAACCCCGTTTTTCACCCGTTCATTGCGTTAATGATGCGCATCTCCTTCCCCTCCAATAAGATCGCTTAAGATCATCACCCAGGGATAAGTGTACAAACTAGGTTCAATCCCAAGGGAGAGCCATAGGTTGCTGGGTTTTGTGGGCTAAGATCTCAGGCAAGCCAGACGATTTGCAGCCGAGTCTTTCCCGAGAGCAGAACCGAGAACTGAGAACTAGATCAAAAGCCAGAAACTAGGAGCCTCTTAAGCATGCGCAAGCCGATCAAGTACGTAGAAAAAGCAGTGACCATCGCCGCGAAAGGCGCTTGGGCGGTCTTTGACCGTTTGAACCAGATCAAGCCGGGCGTTTCGCCTACGCCGAAGTGGTCCGACAAGCCGCTGCTTAAGTCCTACGAGAAGTCGAAGCCACCGCTGGGCTGGCCTCGCTCCACCGATTCGCTCTGCCCGAAGTGTGTCCCGGAAATCCGCCAGCAGATTCTCGACGGCAAACTGCCGCATGAAGTGTTGATGAACGAAAAGATTGGCGAGATCAAGGCCACCATCGTCGAGCGTGACGGCAAGATTCTGATGGTGAAAGATTGCCCCGTCCACGGCCACTTCGAAGATGTGATGTCGATCGACACTGATTTCTCGAAGCACCTTGAAGATGTTTTCCCCGGACGCGACATCGCCGCACACAACGACGAGAAACTGCATCACCACGGTTCATCGACCGTGAAATACGGACGCGGCTCGGTGCTGACCATCGATCTCACGAACCGCTGCAACATGATGTGCGATCCCTGCTTCATGGACGCAAACCAGGTCGGCTTCGTCCACGAACTACAATGGGAAGAAATCAAGACCATGCTCGACAACGCGATCACGATTAAGCCGCGTCGCCAGATGAGCGTGCAGTTCTCCGGCGGCGAGCCTACGCTGTCGCCGTATTTCTTGGACGCCGTTCGCTACGCGCGCAAAGTTGGATACAACTCCGTGCAGGCTGCGACCAACGGAATCGAATTCGCAAAAAGTTTTGAGTTCTGTCAGCAGGCAGTCGAAGCCGGCATGCGCTATGCGTACCTGCAATTCGACGGCATCGGCAACGCTGCCAATGCTCACCGCATGGTTGGCAACCTGTTCGACGTGAAATTAAAAGCAATCGAGAACCTGCACAAGGCCGGAGTAGAAATTGTTCCGGTTGTGACTATCGTCAACGGCATCAACAACGAACAAGTCGGACGCATTATCAAGTTCGCGCTCGACAATCCAAGAACAATCAGCTTCCTGTCCTTCCAACCCGTAAGCTTCACTGGTCGCGACGAAGCCGTCACCGATGACCGCCGCCAAGCCCAACGCTACACGCTCAGTCACCTGGCCCACGACGTAAAAAACCAAACCGGATTAGGCGAGCCAAGCCGCGACTGGTTCCCAATTTCTTTCATGGGCACCTTCTCCGACTGGGCCGACCTGATGCACGCCAACGACGTCAAAAACGATTGGGGTCAACTAAGCTGTGGTTGTCATCCTAACTGTGGGACGGGGATGGCGGTGATGATTGATAAGGAAACCAAGGAGGCTGTGCCCGTGACGGCGTTCCTGGCGGGGGATCAGCTGGCGAAGGATATTGCGAAGGTGAATGATGCGGCGCGCGGGAAGTTTCTGACGGTGGTGGGAATGGCGCTGTGTTTGTTGAAGAATTACGATCCGTTTCAGTCGCCTACGCATTTTAAGTTGATGGATCTGTTGCGGAAGTTTGATAAGAACTTTAATGCGACGGGAAAGAATTATGGGAAGGTTGGTCCGGACCGCAGCGTGGAAGATGTGATGAAGCGGCGGCAGGACCGGTGGAACTTCCTGTTCATCGCGGGAATGTGGTTCCAGGATCTGTTTAACTACGACTTCCGACGGACCGAGCAGTGCATTATCCCGTATGCGACGCAGGAAGGCGAGATTTCGTTCTGCGCTTATAACACCGGCGTGGGATGGCGGAACATCATCGAGAAGATGCACATGACGGCCACGCTCACCAAGTGGTATGAGGAGCATGGACGGCACGAGATTTTCGCGGGCGGCAAGAAAGTGAAGATGGATGATGAGACCCACTCACTTCTCCTGCGCGAGAATATTGTGACGACGGAGTTGCAGCACGATCTGGATAATCTGGGCATCGCGAAGAACGCGCGCGAAGAGAAGAAGCGGGCGCGGGATGCGAAGGCGGCGGCTGCCGCTTCCGCTTCCGGGGACGAGGTTCCTGTGGCGGCTGCGCATCGCGGTCCGGCGAAGAACGATGAGGCGTACAACGCGCGCATGGCTTCGCTGTATCGCGAAGTCGTGCTGAAAGAAAAACCGGCGGTGGCGGAGAATGGATTTATTCCGTTGGGGGCGCTGGGCAAGGCGAACGGCAACGGTGGCGCAACGAAGGCTGAGAAGCCTGAGGTTGCCGAACCGGTGGCGGGGGATTGAAGTGCAGCGACTAGCTTCTGGCTACTAGCTTCGAGCTCGAACCATACGGGCCGCCTGCGGGCGGCCCGATTTGTTTGGTATCACGAAGCGTGAAGATGGCGGCACACTAAAGCAAGGAGGCGACGGCTGCATCGTATCCCAGCCTCGCGAACGCGAGGCTGGGCGCGGTGTTGCCGGTGGCGGCGAGATCAAAAGCCTGGGCCAACCGCCACGCTCGCACAGGCAAGTCGGAGTCAAAATCGAAGGAAGCGGGCGAGAGTGCCCGTTCGATGCGAGAGAAGTCCCAAAGTCAAAAGCCCCGTCCGTGTCCCTGCAAAGAGCGCAGGGACACGGACGGGGCACCCACTTCAGCAGTGATACGTCCTAAAAAGTCAAGATTCAACATCAGAGTCAAAGGCAGCGGGCAGGAGTGCCCGCTCCACGCAGGCAATGCGTTACGCGTTGGCCGCGTTAGATCTGCGCGGTACCGCCATCCACGAATAACTCGACGCCATTGACGAAGCTCGAATCGCTCGAGGCCAGGAACAGGGCCACTGTCGCGATCTCTTCCGGGCGGCCGATTTCGCCGCGCGGAACTTGGGACTTGAAGTACTCTTTTGCCTCCGGTCCCAAGGGATCCAGAATGGGGGTGTCGATGGTTCCCGGGCTTAAGATATTCACCCGAATCTTTCGCTCCTTCAGGTCGACCAGCCATGTGCGCGCAAAGGAGCGCACCGCCGCTTTGCTCGCGCTGTAGACGCTGAACGCGGGGAAGCCTTTAATGCTGGCGATCGATCCGTTCAAGAAGATCGAACCACCATCCGTGAACAGGGGAAGTGATTTTTGTACCGTAAAGAGCGTACCCCGGACGTTCAGGTCAAAGGTTTTGTCGAAGTGGTCTTCGGTGACTTCGCCGATCTTGGCGAATTCGCCCCAGCCTGCGCTGGCGAATAGCACATCGATTTTCCCCTTTTCTTTTTTTACAGTTGCATACAGACGGTCAAGGTCGGCAAGGTTTGAAGCGTCGCCTTGCACGCCTGTGACATTTCGGCCAATCGTCTTCACCGCCTCATCCAGCTTGTCCTTGCGCCGGCCAGTAATGAATACGTAGGCTCCTTCTTCCACAAACAGTTTTGCAGTTGCCAAAGCCATGCCCGAAGTGGCGGCGGTAATCACCGCCACTTTTCCTTTTAGCTTCGCCATTTCGATTTCCTCCTCGTGCATTCTTTTTTTCAGGCAAATTCTAGCGCAGGCCACCGGAGGCCAGCAGTTGTTCGCCGGTGAGCCAGGCGGAGTCGTCGGAGGCCAGGAAGGTGGCAATGGAAGCGATGTCGTTGGGTTGTCCGGTGCGGCCCAGAGACGTCTGGTTGATCAGATCTTTCTCCCAGTCAGAACCGATGAAGCCGGCGCTCACTGTGCCTTCGGTTTCGACGATGCCGGGGTTGATGGAGTTCACGCGAATCTTTTTTGGTCCGAGTTCGCGGGCAAGCACGCCGGTGATGGCGTCGACCGCGCCCTTGGTGCCGGTGTAGACGGAGCTGTTCGCGGGCGTGATGCGGCTGGCGCCGGAGCCGATGTTGATGATGCTGGCGCCTTCTTTAAGGTGCTTGACGGCGGCCTGCGTGGTCAGCAGAAGGCCGAGGACGTTGATATTGAACAGCTTGTGGAATGACTCTACAGTGATGGCGTCGATGGGGGAGAACTCGTAGACGCCGGAGTTGTTGACCAGGACATCGAGGCGTCCGTAGTTCTTGATGGCGGCGGCGATGATGCCCTGGGCGTCTTCGGGTTTGGAAACGTCGCCGGAGACGGCGACGGCTTTGCCACCGGCGGCCGTGATGGCGGCGACAACTTTATCCGCGCCCCACTTGCTGGAGGCGTAGTTGACGACGACGGAAGCGCCTTCGGCGGCGAGGGACTTGGCGATGGCGGCTCCGATACCTTTGGATGCGCCGGTGACGACTGCGACTTTACCTTTCAGCTTGCTCATGTGCGACTCCTCTAAAGGCGTGTGGTCAGTTGCTTCTGGATCAGATGGGCGACCGGGCAGTAAGGATTCAATAGTGCAGAACATACGAACTATTGAACTATAAGGCAGGCGCGCGTATGATCCGGGGTATGCGGCCTCTTTTTCATCCATCCGTCGACGACATTACCGTCGAAGGCATCCTCCATACGCTCTCGGACCCGGTTCGGGTGGCCATTTATGCCGACATCGTCGGCTCAGGTTGCGCCCAGAATTGTTCGGCCTTTCTGAAGGTCAGCGACAAGGCGATCCCGAAGTCAACCCTCTCGCAGCACTTCAGAGCGTTGCGGGAGGCGGGCTTGATCCGGAGCGAACGCCAGGGTGTCGAGATGCAGAACGCGTCGCGTTGCGCAGAAATCGACGGGCGCTTTCCGGGGCTAATTAAGGCGATTGTGAAGGCTCACGGCATTCAGCTGGAAGGGAAGGGGAGCAGCCGCCGGACGAAGCGGAAGGCGAGCAGGCGGCAAAGGGGCAAGTAAGCAGCACAGAATCGAGCGAACTCCCTGAATCGTCATCGGTGAGGTCCGTGTGCAAGGGATCCTTCGACTGTGTGTCCGCTTCGCGTTGGCGAAGCGGACACTTCGCTCAGGATGACAATCATAAAAACAATTCTCAGGGGAGCATGTTGCCGATGCGGCGGATTTGGGCGCCGACGGCGCGGAGTTTTTCTTCTATTTTTTCGTAGCCGCGATCGAGGTGGTAGACGCGGTCGA
>JAUTWY010000035.1 GCA_030838305.1 Acidobacteriaceae bacterium | reverse complement strand
CGGTTGCCGCCCGCGAACACTTCGACTTTGGTGCCGATGGCACTCTTGTTGTCGTTCAGTCCCTTGAGCGAAAGACGCAGCCAGTGATTTTGATTGCCGCCTTCATTGCGCAGCAGCACGGCGGGGCGATGATTCTGCGTGATCAGAAGGTCGGTCGCACCATCTCCGTCGTAGTCGCCGGTGATTATCGCGCGTGGATTTTTGAGTTGGATCTTGTCGAGACCAACATCAGCGGTGACGTCCTTGAAACCATCAGCACCGAGATTGCGGAAGAGGCGCACTTCGCCTCTGCCTTCTTTGGTCTCGCCGACGGCGACGAGATCGATCCAGCCGTCGTTGTCGTAGTCGATGGCGGCGACGCCGTAGGCGCGCGCCCAGTTCGTCTCGGGTAGTTGGACGCGGTCAAAGCTCTTGCCGTGATTGTTGCGCCAAAGAGAAATGGCAGGCTCTCCCGAGCCCTGGCCTCCATGGGTGAACACGATGTCCATCCACCCGTCGTGGTCGAAATCGAGCACCGCCGCTCCAGTTGTACTGTTCACCTTCGCCGCGGTCCATGGTTCGACTCGTTTCCATTTGCCTTGCCTTGGATTTTCGAAGAACACCGGCACGGCATTGTTCTGGTTAGTGACGATATCCACGGCGCGATCGTTGTTGTAATCGGTCCCGATGGCAAAGATAGAGGGGGCAATTTTCGAGAATCCGACTTCGTCCGTTGTATCGGTGAAAGTGCCGTTCCCGTTATTGCGCCAAGTCTCGAGTGCGCCCGTAACGGTTGCGGTATCGGTTCGTGCCTCTCGGACGACCAGGAGGTCAAGATCACCATCGTGATCGTAATCTACCCAAGTCAACCCAGTCGTGAACCAACCGCTTTTAATCCCTGCCTGTTGCGTCACGTCTTTGAAGGTTCGATCCTTTTCGTTGTGGAGCAGCATGACGCGATCGCCAAAGCTTATCGCGATGTCGGTAAAACCGTCGTTGTCATAGTCACCCGAAGTGCATCCAATACCGTGCTGCAGCGAATCAATCCCCGCTTTCTTCGTTACGTCCTCGAACTTGCCATTCCCCAGGTTGTGATAAAGCGCCATGCCGCCATGGACTCCACTTTCGGGAAGAAAAAGATCAACGCGGCCATCGTTGTCGTAGTCGAGAAAACATGCTCCAGGAGCTGACAGCGAATGGCTATCGCCGGATTTCGAGGATGTCGTGTCGACGATCCCAGCTTCCTTCGTCACATCCACAAAGCGAACTTTGATCTGCGCGGGCGCTTTCAACACCACCGACGGCGACTCGACGGCACGCGAATACTTTCCCTGCTCGCCGTAGGCGAGACTCATGGGCGCGCCAATTTTGTTTTGCGTGATGGATTGGAATTTTTTCAAATGCTCGCGGGCGTGGTCGAGGTCGGTCGATTGCTGATAGGCGCGTGACAGGCCGAACTCGGCGGAGGCGTGGATTGGGTTGAGTTGCAGGGCGTGCTGAAAGGCTTCGATGGCCTGGGGAAACTGTTTGGCTTGCACGTAGGAAGCACCCAGGAAGTACCAAGTGTCAGCGTCGTTGGCATCAATTTCTATTACGTGCTTGAACGCGTCGATCGCGGCTGGAGCATCGCCGGTATTTTTCTCGAGAAGGCCCAGGTTGTACCAGGCGTTTGGAATCTTTGGATCCTGCTCGAGCGCGGCGTCGAGGGCGGCTCTGGTTTCGTCAATCTTCTGCAGGTTCAGAAGCGCGATTCCTTCGTTAAGATGCGCGATGGTTAATTTTGGATCGAGATCCGCCGCCTGCCGGAAGGACTTCAGTCCCTTCTCGAAAAGTTGCTGGTTCATGTAGGCGGCGCCCAGATTGTTCAGGCGCGCGGCCTCGACTGGGTTCGCTTTCGTTTGGCTTTGGGGCGCGGTCGCGAACAAGCCGAATGCGGCCAGGAAAATACCAGCGAGGACAACAGAAATTCGCAGAGTCATTGATTAGGAATTTAACCACAAAGGGCACGAAGGCACACTAAGGGAAACTTACAGATTCATTCTTCGCGAATACTTCGTGGTCTTCACGGTTTCTTTTCTATTTCGCAGACTTGGCGTACGGCCGGTTCGCAATCACGCCTTTACCTTCCTGGACGGTCACGGTCTCGCCGGCAGCGATGTTCGATAGCTTATCCATCTGCCCGCTGGGCCATTGAATTTCAACCGCGTCGGCCCTTGTTAATGTGCCAAGCCCAAAAGTGAGCACCAGTTCACTCTGCGAGAGATAGCTCGAGCCGGAGCGCAGCATCTTCCATTGCTTTTCGCTTCCCGAGGTCACCCGTACCACCGCGCCGATGCCGTCACGGTTGGACTTCGTCCCTACCAGTTTCAGTCGCAGGCTGTGATTTGTTCCGCCCTCGTTGTGGAACAAGAATGCCGGGCCAGCGTTGGTGGTGACCAGAACGTCGAGAAATCCGTCGTTGTCAATATCAGCGTAAGCCGCGCCCCGCGCCACTCTAGGCGCGGCAAAGGCCTGGCCCATCTGCGCCGTCACTTCCTGAAACTTGCCTCCCCCAAGATTGCGGAACAAGTGCGAGGGCTCGGCGTAGCTGACGCGCTTCTGCACGCGTTCGATCTGGTTTTCAATGTGCCCATCGGCGACGAAAATATCCGGCCAGCCGTCATTATCGTAATCGAAGAAGAAGCAGCCGAATCCGAGAGTCACTAAGGTGGCTCGGCCGACCTCGGATTGCGGAGCTTCGTCCACAAACAGGCCGTTGCCTTCGTTGTGATAGAGCGAGACCATCTGATTGGCGAAGTTGCTGATAATCACGCTGGGATGTCCGCTGCGATCGTAGTCAGCGGCATCGGCGCCCATGCCGGCACGCGCCACTCCATCTTCGCTGAAGGCGATACCCGACGGGACTCCTCGCTCTTCAAACGTTCCGTCTTTCTTGTTGAGATAGAGTTTGTTGGGCTGCGTATCGTTGGCAATCAGAATGTCAGGCCAGCCATCGGCGTTGTAGTCGAGAATGGCGATACCCAGGCTCTTCGAAGTTGGGTCGCCGAGGCCCGCTTTCTGCGTAGCATCTTCAAACTTGCCGCCGCCGAGGTTATGCCACAGGCGGACCGATGTGCCTTTGTAGGACTCGGGAGTGCAGTACGATTTGCGTGCGCCGTCGAGCGTGCAGTAGAGGTCGGTCTGCTCGCTCCAGCGAACGTAATTCGCGATAACCAGATCAAGTTTGCCGTCGCGATCATAATCGAGCCATGCGGCGCTGGTCGAAAACTCATTCGGCCCCCACACTCCTGCAAGCTTCGTCACCTCCGTGAAAGTACCGTTGCCGTTGTTGTGGAAGAGATGGCTCTGTCCGAGGGCGGTGATGAAGATATCGTCGAAGCCGTCGTTGTCATAGTCCCCAATCGCCGCGCCCAATCCGAACATGGGAACGGACAATCCCGCCTGCCGGGTTACATCGGTGAAAGTTCCGTTGCGATTGTTATGGAAAAGCTTGGGAGTGGTTGCGCCGGCATGAGCGTGCCCGGGCCAGTCTTCGCCATTCATGAGCAGAATGTCGGGATAACCATCATTGTCGTAATCAATGAAGGCGCAGCCCGGACCCATGGTTTCGGGGAGCCACTTTTTTCCGAAGGCGCCGTTGTTGTGGGTGAAATGGATTCCGGCTGGCGTCGTGACGTCGCGGAAAACTTGCTGCGCGGCGGAATGAAGCGGAGCCGCCGTCAGGAAAGTGGCAGCCAAAAGGGCTAAGCGTGAATTCAACCTTTGAGTTCTTGTCATTTACCTGGAAGCCCCGGCAGGAATGGCGGCAGGAGCGGGCACGGCTTTGCCCGACTGGACAGCCGAGGCGACTTTTCGTGCGCGTGATGTGGCAAGGGGCACGGAAACGTGTTCGTGAATTCCCTGGCGCTCGTTGTTATCTTCAGGATGCAACTGACGGTACGGTCCTGTACTCGCCTGAGACGATTCATCAGCCTTGAATCGCATGTAACGCGCTTCGTGCTGCTTCGCCAGCTTCTCGTTGCCGAGACCGTTGTAGCACAGCATCAGATTGTAATGCGCCTGCAAATCTTCCGGATCGATCGCCAGAACAGATTGCAAAGTTTTTACCGCATCAGAATATTTGCGCTGCAGAAACAGAATTCGGCCCCAGTCATTGAGTGCGACGCGGTCACGCGGATACTGGGTTAGAACCGTGCGCAAGCGGGCGGCAGCGCCCTCATAATTTCCGTCAGAGCGCAGCACCCGGGCATAGAAGTAGTTGGCACGCGCGAGCTTCGGAGACAATGCCAGCGCCTTCTCGAGAACGGTGCGAGCACGGTCCATGTCGCCTTCCTGTACCGCGGCGCGGCCAATATTCACCCAGCCATCGGGATTGCCCGGATCGGCTTCAGTGACTTTCTGGAACGCGGCGGCGGCTGCTTTCAGGTCACCCTGGAGAAACAGGCCGATTCCGTAGTCGTTCCACCGTTGCCATTCCTCTTTTTTCACGATGGTCTGAGGCGCAGGGGCAGGCGCGTTGTGCCCGAGCACGGGTAGTGTCACTTCGTACTCTGCCACCGTGACGATGGGCAGATTCGGAATCTTTTCCTGCTTCGCCGAAACGCCACTCAGCGATGCGGTGAACACTGTTGGACGGTCGTCGTAGTCAGGCGTAACCGCGTTCGGCGATGCCGGGTCAGGCTGGCCGGCGAAAGACTCGTGCGTCCCAAACCACGAAAACTTGCGATAGCAAAGGCGCGCGTGGAGCGTGATATTGTTGCCGGCATTTTCAGGAATCGACATTCGGTAGTGCACCGTGTCTGCCGCGCCCGGCGGAATGAGCCGCACATACACGACGGCCCGCGTCGCCCAGGCATTGCGCTTGTTGATGGGATTGCCGTGCGCGTCGATCTGCAACGAGCGGTAGAAATGCGCGCCCTTTTCCACGGGACCTTTACCGCCATCCTCAACCATGCCGCTCCAGAAGATGGTCTGGCCTTTATCGTCGGTTCCCTTTAGCTCAAGCCAGGTGTCGTAGGCGTCGACGGTGCCGCCGGGGAAAAAGTGCCCTACCTTCTTGGTGCGCACGACGACATCCACGCGCACGGTGTCGCCGCGCCGCAATGGCGGCCGCACGAGGTTCAGCGGAGCGGTGACCGGTGCGACTTCTCCACCAGCGCCGGGAGCAACTTTGGTTTCGGCTTCCTCGCCTACGGCAAACGTTGTGGCGAGTTCCGATTGAGTTGTAGCGCCGGGTTTCAGCGGAAGCGGGGCAGGCGAGAGAGCAAAAATGTCGACCGTTAATGCCCCGCTCTTGAGAAAGCTCTCGGTCAGTTCGAGTTGCGCAGCATCCTCATTCGCAACGGGGAGTGCGGTGTTTGCGCCGGGAAAGCGATGCGAGTGTACGACTCCGTCGACATTTCCCGCGTCATGCGACGACTCCGCCGGCATGTGGCAATCGGCGCACTGCTGGGGCTTCGGGGGATAGTAGAAGGAGCGCGCGCCTTGTCCCGAAACGCCGCTTGCTTGCCAATTGTCGTATTCGTTGAAACCGCGGACCCATCGATAGTGATTCACCGGCACATCGAGATGTACTTTGTGGCAGGTGGAACAAAATTCGGCGGTCTGCGTTTTCATGAACGGCTTGAGGAAGACGCGGCGGTGCGGCTCAGGATTTAAGCGGATCAGGAAATCGTGCAGGGCGCGCGCCACCGGATTCTGGGTTGCGGCGAGTTCATGAAGCTTGGGATACTCCAGATAAAAATCTCCCTGGCCCATGGTGCTCTTAACGTTGGCGATGGAGTGGCACATCATGCAGCCAAGGCCAGCCTGTGACTCGGGACGGTGCACGATTTGCTTGATTGGCGTATCCATCAGGCCGCTATATAGAACGGCTGGATCGTGGCATCCCCCACACCATTTCGACGGCTTGGTGCCAACCGTATCCTGCATGTACTCGATCGATTTGCGGTACCACTGATTGTTGAACGAAGAGAAATGGTGGGCTGAACTGAACCACTGGTTGTAAATATCTTCGTGGCAGCGCTTGCAGGATTCGGACTCCATGAAAAACTTACTGGGAATTTTCTGCTTGCCGTAGACCTGCGCCGAACTGGGGAAGAAGGAACCCTCAGCACCATCGCCCTCATCGTTCATGTTGTCGGGTGGCATGGTGGGATTCTGAATGCGCGAACGCGTTTGCCAGCCTTCGCGAA
>JAUTWY010000385.1 GCA_030838305.1 Acidobacteriaceae bacterium | reverse complement strand
GATTTGGCAGAACGCGCTGGTCAGGGTTTGCACAATCGGTTGGCGCAAAGGGCAGATTGCCGCAAAAGGCAGGCGGGATCAGCAGGGAAGATTAGTTGGTTGAGATGGTGAAGTTGACCGTGATCTTGGCTTGCGTTTCAACAGCTTCGGTGCCCTGAAAGTGTGGTCTGAAGTGCCACTGCCGAACGGCATCCTCGGCGGCAGAGGCCAAGATATGCGGTCCGCTTACGACGTGGAGATTCTGGATGATTCCATCCTTGCCGATCAGCGCCTGCAAAATGACCGAGCCTTGCACCTTCATCTGACGCGCCAGAAGAGGATAGTTGGGGCGCACCGGTTTGGACACGATTTCGGATGCGTCCGCAGACATCTGGACATGTTCGGCGGCATTGCTGGTGACACTGGCGGCACTTTGGGTATCAGTAGGAGTATCGGTGGCCGGTTGTGGCGGCGTACCTGGCTGCAAATCCACGCGCACCGAACTGTTTCCCGGGCGGATAGTGCGATGGGTATCGCCGGCGACTACTTCTACTTCCAGCGGAGGTAACACGGTGCGGGCGGCGGTTGCGGCCGCGGGCGGTGCCGGCGCCGCCGGAGTCTTCGCCTGACTCGCAACCCGGTGTTTTTGCTTTGCGACGGAATTGGTCTTGGCCGGTGTCACGCCGGGCTGCGAGGCCACTTGGGTGGCGGGAACACTCTCAGCGGGTTGATCGGATTCGGCCTCGGACGTGTCCGGGAACCAGAAATCGCGCTCATGCCAAAGCACGATGCTCAGCGCCAACAGCAGCAGGCAGAGCGATCCTAGCATCAATTTCCGCTGTTTGGAATCAACGACAGCACCCGCTTGAGGCTTCGCCAGGTAAGGGTGATCCACTTTCTGCACGATACTCTTTATCTCTAATTCTGACATGCTGGGAGCTCGCCGACCTGGGGATAGGCGCTCCGCTAGTATGCCTCGAAAACGCTTCAAAGGCCAGCAAAAGATGCGGTCCAATTGGACGGGCGGCGGTATGATTCTCGAGCCACCCCGCTCACGAAACTTTCAGGGAGGCTCGCGAATCCCATTACTGCGGGTGTGAAGTGTCCGCGCGGGCCGCGGTTGGTTCAAAAAACAAGCGATAAGGCTAACTTCATGAAGAATATGGGTCGCAAAATGGATGAGAAGAAATTCCGGCAGGTTAACCGGCGGGAATTGCTGAAGCTGACGCCAGTGCTGGCGTTGGGGGCATTTGCTATCCCCGGCTTGCAGGAAACCCTGCTGAAGAAGGGGCTGGGTTTTAGCGATTGGGCGGGGGCGCGACTGTTTCGCTCTGGCCATGCGGCCACAACCTTCGATACCTCTGACCTGACTCCTTTCGACAAATTTCCTATTAACGGCTACGACGTGGACGATCCTGGAGTGGATCTCGAAAACTGGACTCTGACCGTCAGTGGCGCCGTTCAGAAGCCGGGGGAATACAGGTTGTCGCAGGTGCAAGCGCTGCCGGTGGTGCGGCAGAACACGCGCCACATCTGCGTTGAGGGATGGGATGTGATCGGAAGATTCGGAGGGGCGCGACTGGCAGATTTTTTGAAGACGGTCGGCGCCGATACTACAGCGCGTTTCATAACCGTGAAATGCGCAGATGATTATTACGAGTCGCTGGACATGGCGACGGCGCTGCATCCGCAGACTCTGCTTTGTTACGAAATGTACGAACAGCCGCTCACGCGGGCGCACGGCGCGCCGTTGCGTCTGCAGATTCCGACCAAGATTGGTTACAAGCAGGCAAAGTATTTGACAGATTTGAAAGTGACGAACGTGCTCGACAAAGTTGGGTACTGGGAAGATCAGGGTTATTCGTGGTTTTACGGGTTGTGATTTGAAACGGTTTCGCGTTGGAGGTTGAGAATGAGCGGTGGAGTTGTCGAGATTATTCAGCCTAAGGGCAAGAGCAGCGACGGCGAAGAACAATCGTCTGTTGTCGTTGGACGAGCCGTCTACGAGCATCCTTTTATTGTGCGGCTGTGCCACTGGGTCAACACCATTGCTCTGTTTGTAATGGTGGGCAGCGGGCTCCAGATCTTCCGCGCCTTCCCCAGCTTCGGAGCGAAGATTCCGCAGAAAGACCTGCTGCATTGGCCGAAGGCTTTTGCCGTTGGCGGATGGCTGGGCGGGGGGTTGCAGTGGCATCTCACGTTCATGTGGATTTACATGGCGAGCGGCATTTTGTATCTCGGCTACCAGCTCTTCAGTGGCAACTATCGCCAGGTTCTATTCACGCCGCGTGATATTCCGGGCGTGTGGCCGATGGTGAGGCATTACTTTTTCTTTGGTCCGAGGCCGCCGGTTCGCGAGGCCTACAACCCGCTGCAAAAGCACGCTTACACCGCGGCGATTGCGTTGGGTGTTCTCTCAGTGCTGACAGGGCTGGCGGTGTGGAAGCCGATTCAGTTTTCCTGGTTGGCGTGGATGATGGGCGGATTTCACTGGGCGCGTATCTGGCATTTTGCAGTGATGTGGGCGATTTTGTTTTTCGTGCTGGGACATCTGGTGATGGTGATTTTGCATGGCTGGAATAATTTTATGTCGATGCTGACCGGGTGGAAAAAAGACCCGGAGTACTGAGGGCGGCGACTGAAGGCGAATTTCGAAAGAGGGAGCAAGCGTCACGCCTGGAAGGTGTGCCCGGATACGAATCGGGGCAAATCCATGCGGGATGAGGTTTGTGCGGGATGAGGTTTGTATCAGGGTATGGCTTTAGCCATACCCTTCGAATCCACTTTGAAGAGGGCTTTCGCCCGAGGTATGCACGCGCGTGTCCGAGCCAGAGATGGTATTGAACAATCCGGGGCAGGCCGACCTGCGCGAGCAGGATTTGATCTTGAGCGTGCAGGGCGGACAGCATGAATTGTTTTACGAACTGGTCCGGCCGTATGAACGACGGGTCTACGCCGCCGCTCTCGCGATTTTGCGCAACCAGCATGATGCGGAGGACGCCGCGCAGGAAGCGATGCTGAAGGCGTTTACGAATATCCGGCAATTCCGCGCCGAGGCCCGGTTCAGCACATGGCTCATCCAGATCACGGTGAACGAGGCTCTGATGCGCCGGCGAAGGGAACGAACTGTGCCCATGGAAGGGCTCGACGACAGACTCGAAGAAGAAAGTGAATACGCGCCGCGGGATTTTGCCGACTGGCGCGAGATTCCCTCGGAAGCGCTGGAACGCAAGCAAGTGCGGCAGCGGCTGGCGCAGGCGCTGGGCACGCTCGACCGAAAGTATCGCGAGGTTTTCATGCTGCGCGATATGGAACATTTGAATATTCAGGAGACAGCCGAGGCGCTGGGCATCACGGTGGCTTCGGTGAAGACGCGGTTATTGCGGGCGCGGCTGATGCTGCGCGATCTGCTGGCTGCCGGATGGGAACAAGGCTGGTTTAGCCGCCTACCATTCGAGAAGGGAACCAAGCCATGGTAGTGAATTGCGAACAAGTGAGGCGTGAGATTTCGAATTACGTCGACGAAGATGTGGACGCGGGGCTGCGTTCGTCGATGGACGAGCATTTTCGGACATGCAAGCGTTGTGCGTCGGTATTGGCGGGAATGCGGAATGTGGTCGAGTTATATGGCGATGAGCGGATGCTGGAGGTGCCTGCCGGTTTTGGCCGGAGACTGGAGAAGCGGCTGGCGAAGAATGCGCCCGTGAAGGGAAGTCGATGGTCAAGTTGGTCGGCGTGGCTGGTTCCAGTGGCGGCGCTGGCGTTGGTCGTTGGCGGACTGAAATTGACGAATTCTGTAAATCATCCCATAAAGTCGCAACACGCCGTGCCGGCCAAGGATATTCCTCCTGACATGGTGGTGGTGGTTTCTTCCGGCGCGAAGTTGTTTCACGTGCCGGGGTGTGAATTCATTCACGATAAGGCGTCCGAGCGAACGATGACCGCGAAAGAGGCGATGCAGGAGGGATATGCGCCGTGCCCGCGTTGTTTGAGGCAGTATTTGAAGACGGGGTTAACGCAGGAAAGTGGTGCGCAAGTTGCAGACGGGGCTGGAGCTGGGGCAGCGGAGGAAGAGCCGCAGGAAGTGCTCCGCACCGCGGGACAGTAGAAGTTGTAGACCTGCGTCCCATGGTGTTGGCACGGCGCCTCCGTTTTCGATGAGCGCGTGCTAAAACAAGCGTAAATCTAGTTCTGTTTCATTTGATCGTGCTTCATGCTGTCGTTCTTCTTCATCTTGTCGTCGTGCTTCATCGCGTCCTTTCTCGCCTTCTTGCTCTTCTTGTCGTCCTTCTTCTTCATGGAATCGTTTTTCATGGAGTCATCTTTTTTCATCGAGTCTTGCTGGGCGGTGTCTTGTTTCATGGAATCCTGCTTCATCGCATCCTGGGCGAAGGCGGACAGCGAGGCCATTAACATACACGCGAGCGCGAAACTGCCGAAATGCTTCTTCATAATAGTTTTCTCCTTGGAGCAGATCTAGATTTGGGTGTCCGGCAGGCTGCGCCTCCGGGCAAAGATGGGATGTGCCGCGAGGGAAGAAGTTACAAGAAACGAGCGCCACAGCGGCTAAAAGCCGCTATAGCTTTGCGACGCTTTGACGGTGCGGCTGAAGCCGCGCCCTTTCAAAGCAAGATCTCTCACCGCGGTGATTTCAACGCATGGAGGAGTTCGCTGGCGGAAACGACGGTGGCCTGGCCGGGAAAAACCTTATCGATCAGGCAGGCGTGGACTTCGGGGTCCTGATCGGCACAGCAGTCTTTCACTACGATGAGCCGGTAATCTGCGTCGGCGGCGTGGCGCACGGTGGAAAGGACCACGCCGCTGGTCGCGATGCCGAACAGAATCAGCGTGTCGATATCTTTGGCGCGCAGGATCATATCAAGGTCGGTGCCGGTGAACGCGCCCACGCGATGCTTGGTGACGGTAATATCGTCCTCCACAGGAGCGACTGATGAGTGAATTACACTGGCGGGACCTGCAACCATCTGCTGGTATTGGGGAGAGTGCCTAATTGCAGTGAACGCGGCGTTGCGGGGGCTGATCTCGGGAAACTTTGGTCGAAAGCCGACTTGCACGTGGATGATGGGCATGCCAGCACTGCGGGCCTGTTTCAGAACGATGGCGGCACGGAGCAGCAGGTCTTGATCCTTAACGTAGGTGGATACAATTCCCGTCTGGTAGTCCATGCAGAGTAAAGCCGAGTGCGCGCGATCAAATGAGAGTTGGGTAGGCATTAATGCTCCCGAAAAAGGAACGCCCCAGATCAACTTGGATGTTTCAGCAGGTGAGGTGGTCGCGGGAGATTTTCAAACCGTTCAAGTTGCCGAGTGCGGTCACGGCGATGGATTCGGTTTTGAAGAATTCCTGAGCCAGAGACTGCAAGTCGTCGGCGGTGACGGCTTCGATCTTTTCGATGAGCTCGTCGAGATCCTGGAAATGATCGAAATACATTTCCTGGCGGGCGAGGTTTGACATGCGCGCAGTGCTCGATTCGAGTGAGAGCATCAGGCTGCCTTTGAGCTGATCTTTGGAGCGGCGCAATTCTTCTTCTGGAACCGGCTGATTTTTCAGGTCGCGAAATTCGTTGACCACCGACCGCACAACTTTCGCCGCCGAGCCCAGCGAGGTGCCGGCGTAGACGGCCATGCATCCGGTGTCGCGGTAGGGGTTGAGGTCGCTGTAGATGGAATAGGCCAGGCCCTGGCGCTCGCGGATATTTTGGAACAGACGCGAACTCATGCCTCCGCCAAGCAGCGTGTTGAGGATGTAGCCAGCGTGGCGTTTCTCGTGGGCGATGGGATAAGCGGGCACGCCGATGCAGAGCTGCACTTGCTCGAGCGCTTTCTTGTTGCGTAACACGATGCGAGGCACAATCTTTGGTTCGGCGGAGTGGAATCCGTTCTTCGCGGGCTTCAGGTGCTCGAAGTGCTTCACGACGAGATCGACGAAGTGGTCGTGGTCGAGATGGCCGGCGGCGGCAACGATGATGTTGCCGGGAGCGAAGCGATGAGAATAGGTGTCGAGCACGGCTTCGCGCTCGAATTTCTTCACCGTCTCCTTGGTCCCCAAGATGGGCTTCCCGAGCGGATGATCTTTCCAGAAATTCTGGGTGAAGATTTCGTGGACGAGGTAGTCGGGATTGTCTTCGTCCATTTTAATCTCTTCGAGGATTACACCGCGCTCGCGGGCGATGTCCTCGGCGGTGAATGTGGGGTGCAGAACCAGGTCGGTAAGAATCTCAAGGGCGACGGGAACGTTTTCGTCGAGCACCTTGACGTTGAAGCAGATACATTCTTTAGAGGTAAAGGCGTCCATGTTGCCGCCGATGGAATCGACCTGGCGCGCGATCTCCTCGGCGGTGCGGTGCTTGGTGCCTTTGAAAACCATGTGTTCTATGAAGTGCGAAATGCCATTCGATTGCGGGGTCTCGTCGCGAGAACCAGTCTCAAGCCAAATGCCAATGGATGCGGAGCGGATGTGCTCCATTTGTTCGGTGATGACGGTGAGGCCATGCGGCAACACCTGGCGGCGAATGTTGCGAACTTCTTTTACCATGATGATTGTTGAGCTCTGCTTGTCGGATCTCTCAGGCGGATCGCTCAAAATTCGATGCGGAAGCCGGCCCGAAGTACTCTACTATTCTTACACATCCGCGAAGGCAGAGCGGGGGTATGGCAATAATGGAGTTAGTGGTTTAGAATCATCGGGTTACGTGGATTAAGTGGATTTCTGGCTTATGGGTGGAATTGTGCCATTGTCGTTGCTCGGTATGGATCGGGAGGAACTGGTTGCGCTTGTGGCACAGGCCGGTGAGCCGGGCTACCGCGCCCAGCAAATCATGGAGTCGGTGTATCGCCGGCGTGTGGAGTCGTTGGACGAGATTTCCACCCTGCCGCAGCAGTTTCGGGATGGGTTGGCGCGGGACGGGGTCACTGTGGGGACACCGCAGATTGAAAAGAAATTTGTATCGGTTGATGGGACGGTTCGGTATTTGATTGGCTTCGCCGACGGGCAGAGTGTCGAGACCGTTTGGATGCCGGAGGGAGATGGCGGGGAAGCCGGAGATGGGAGCGAGGCGGCGGAGGCGGCGGAACGGTTTGCAGAGGTTCCCGGCCTAAATAGCTCAGGGGCGAAAGCCCAATCTCAAAACCGAGAGCCTATCGCAGCGTTGAAACGCTGCGCCACCCAAAATCAAATCAGGAGTGTGGACCGACACAGTCCGGACCGAGCTTCAACTGGCCGTTCTACGATTTGTATTTCCAGCCAGGTAGGTTGCGCCGTGGATTGCCAGTTCTGCCTGACCGCGCTGCTGGGCGTGAAGCGAAACCTGACTGCGGGAGAGATTGTGGGGCAGGTCTGTGCGGTGCTCAAAGATCAGAAGGTTTCGCCTCCAGAGGATCGCATCAACCTGGTCTTCATGGGGATGGGCGAGCCCTTTCTGAATTACGAGAACTTTGTCAAAGCGTCGCGTTTGCTCGTGGAAGGCGTCGGAATCGCCGAGCGGCGCATGACCGTGTCGACCGCGGGAATCGTGCCGCGCATCCGGGACTTTGGTGGGGAAGCGATCCGACCGAAGCTGGCCATTTCGTTGAATGCATCGAACGATGCGCTGCGCGCGCGGTTGATGCCGCTGAACAAGAAATGGAATCTGGAAATGCTGATGGCGGCGGCCCGCGACTTTCCGTTGCGTACGCGGGAGTGGATTACCTTCGAGTATGTGCTGCTCGGGGATGTGAACGACGCGCCGGAGCATGCCAGGGAGGTAGCTGAATTACTGCGTGGCATGCGCTGCAAAGTGAATTTGATCGCGCTGAATCCTGGGCCGGGAATTGATTTTAAAACTCCGAGTCCGGAGCGCGTGACGGGGTTTCAAAACATTTTGCGGGAAGCGGGAGTCCCCACATTTGTGAGGCGCCCCCGGGGCCGTGATATCTACGCGGCTTGCGGACAACTTAAGCGAACGGTTGAGGTTGCCACATCACCGGAACCCCAGATGCAGCCGGCTTTTCGGGCGGAGCGATGACTGGGATCTCAACGCGGATGCTGGTTCCTTTATTACGGTCTTGCCGCCAAAGAAGTTTCCCGCGATGTTGCCGCAGGATGGCCTGACACGCATTCAGTCCCAATCCCGAGAGGGTTTCCGGAGATTCAGCCGTCTGCTCACTGTATTCGACATATTCGACGTTACTGTCTGCTAGATCCGTGTCAGAGATGTGAACGATCGCCATGCCATCCTTGTGTTCCGATGCCACAATAAGGGTTCGAGTACTTTGCTGATCGAACTCGTGCAGCGCGTCGTTGATGATCTGCACATAGACCTGGAGCAACTGATTGGAATCTCCCCGGACGAGCAGCAACTCCTGGGGAAATTCAGTACGGACTTCGATGTGGAGGGCTTGCCACTGGGGCTGGGAAACCTTGACTGCGGTCCGCAGCACCGTGTTGAGATCCACGGGCGCCATCGCCGCCGGGCCCTGTTTGGCGAAACCCAGCAGACTGGCGACCAGAGAGCTGGTACGGCGGATATGCTGCCCAATTTTTCCCGCCAGTTCGCTCTGTTCCGGAGTGAGCGAAGTGCTCGACAAAAGGTCGGAATAACCCAGCATGGCGGTGATGGGATTGTTCAGTTCATGCGCGGCTCCTCCCACCAGGTGCCCAATCGAGGCCAGCTTTTCCGCCTCCGTAATTTGCATCTGCAAACGTTTCAAGTTCGCAAACGATTCTCGCGAGTGGGTGAGCAGGCGAAGTAATTCTGCGTCGAGCAGGCGTTGGCGCACGAAGACCATGACGCCCATTAGAAGTGCGGCCGCTAAAGTCAGAACAAGGCGAAACGAACGTATGCGCGGGGGGATAGTACCGTCCAGAAGAGCCCAGGCGGCAAAAAGAGGAAGTGAAAAGGCGGCGATCATGCCCAGGCGAGCCAACCACACGCCGTGCGCTGTGGACGTGGTGCGCACACCCGCTTGCGGTTCGCGCACCCCCGTCCAAAGACCGATTACGCTAATCCAGGCCATCGAAACCGCCAATGGAATGTCGTAGAAACTTCCACTGTAGTAGGAATGCCGGTTAAGGGCCCAATTGGCAAAGTAAGAGCCGGCCGCGTAGGTTAGGCTGGAGCCGAACAGGCTGGCATAAAATATTTTCCAGCCTCCCTTGCTGCCCACCCAAGCCATGAACAACGTACCCAGGAAAGCCAACTTCTCGATGAGATACAACGAGTTCAGGTTATTGTTGTACGCCTTTATATCGACGACTACGTATTGCCAGGGGATCACGATGAGAATGTAGAGATATGCCCACCAAGTCATCATCAAAGCAAAATCGAGGCGGCGCAATCGTGGAGCGTATTCGTCCTGGGGGGCATGAGGACGGAGCGCCAAAGCCGCCATTAACGGCACGATATGTAAGAAGAGAATCATGTCGGCGGCGCAAAGATCCGGCACATCGGTACGCAGCCAGACTTCGTAATAAGTCCAATACAGCTGATAAGTGAACCAGAAGGTGATGCCGGTTGTTATGAGCGTCCAGAACAGCCGCAAGCGCCCTCGTGATCGGACCACGTGAGGAATGAGCGACATGGCTCCGGAAAACAGCAGAACAGACTGGATCACATCGCTGAGAGCGGTGAGGTGAAAGGAATTGGGCAGAAAAAGCGCAGCCAGAAGAAGAGTCGCCAGACAGGCTGCGACCGCTGCCGTCCAAAATTTGGAAAAGGCGCGCAAGAATACAATCCCTGCAGGTCATTTTAGACTGCGCTTAGGAAAGCTAGTGGTTACGGAAGTAATCCGCCAGGGGGCAAGATTGAAAACACGCAGAAAACGGAATTCGATAGCCGAAGAAGACGAGTACAAAGTTTTGCTTGCTCCTAGCCTTTCCAATCAATAGTATGCGAGGCGTTCGTGTCCTCAGATAATCCCGTAAAAGCCGGAAGTGATTTGAATTTGCAAGCTACCAAACATCATTTTTTCGGAAGGCCGCAGGCCCCACCCGATCCCAGTGAGATTCGCCGCATCGAGCGCTGGCTGGCGACGGCGCGCGTGTTTCTGGCAGTTTCGGCTTTAGTCGCTGTCCGGATGGATCCGACTGAGCTGGGTCATTCCCCAGCCGCCTATGGATTGCTGGGTTTCTACATGGGAAACAGCATTCTGGTGCTGATGCTGCTGCGGCGGCGGGCGGCATCGACCTCTTCGTTTCGCGTACTGGTACACGCCGCCGACATTGTATGGCCGGCCTTCATCTCGGTATTCGCGGAAGGCCCCAGAAGTCCGTTCTTCCTCTTCTTTGTTTTCGTGCTGACCGCGGCAGCATACCGCTGGGGGGTTTGGGAGACCCTGAGCACGGCTGCAGCGGAAGTGGTGCTGCTATGGGTGGAGAGTTTTTTTCTTTTGCATGTCTGGGCAAAGCAGGGAGGCAGGCTGCCTTGGCATGTGTTGGCAGGTCTCCAGATCAACGTGACCGAGTTCGAGCCGAAACGCCTGTTTATGCTTTCGGTTTACCTGCTTGTTATGGGCTTGCTGCTGGGCTATCTTTCGGAGCAGCAAAAGCGGTTGCGGGCGGAGAAAGCTGTGGTGACCAGCATGTTGGCCACGGTGCGGGTGGAAGCCGGGCTGACCGGGACGCTGCAGCAAAGCTGCCGCCAGATTGCCAGCATGTACGCGGCAGGACGACTGCTGGTCGCCTCACAGGAAATTCACAGCCGCAGAACCTTCCTCGGCGAGTTACGTAACCAGAATGGATCGTTCGGTGATTTTACCTGGCTCAATTCTGGGCCGCGCGACGCAAAGATTTATTTGGAGGATTTCCCAGGCGAGGTGTGTTATGCGGCCCATGAGAAAAATCGGTGGTCGTTGATCGCATTGGACCGTGAGGGCAACCAGGTGCCTTCGACTCCCACTGATGCGCTGGCTCGCCTTGAGGAGCGGCAACCCTTCCGCTCCCTGATCGCGATTTCGTTTGTCTTTGGAAGTGATTGGCGGGGGCGAGTCTTCGTATTCGAACCTTCGTGGCAAGGGGACATCCAGGAAGAGCTCCGCTTTTTGCTCAATTTGTTCCGCCAGGTGGGGCCGGCAATCTATAACGTGTACCTGCTGCACCGGCTCAGGCGAAGAGCTGGAGCGGCGGAAAGAACGCGGGTTGCTAGAGAGTTGCATGATGGCGCAGTACAGTCGCTCATTGCCGTGGAAATGCAGGTGGATGTGCTTCGCCGGCAGGCGGAATCATCTCCGAAAGAGGTTGGTCCCGAACTGGGCCGCATCCAAGGCCTGCTGCGCGAGGAGGTTTTGAAGCTCCGCGAATTGATGCAACAGATGAAGTCGATCGACGTAGACGCTCGAAGATTCCTCAGCGTAGTGCGCGACGCAGTGGAACGATTTGAGCGCGAGACCGGAATCTCCGCCCGTTTCGTGACCGACGCTGAGAAGCTGGAAATGCCGGATAAGATTTGCAGGGAATTCTTGCGAATTGTGCAGGAGGGGCTGGTTAACGTGCGCAAGCATAGTAAAGCGCGCCACGCGCTGGTTCGCCTGAGTTCGAGTGCCGGTGAGTGGTGCCTGACCCTGGAGGATGATGGCAAAGGCTTTCCTTTTTCCGGCCGGCATACCCAGGATGAACTGGACCAAATGGGCAAGGGCCCGGCAATCATTAAGGAGCGCGTCCGTTTAATTGAAGGCGCACTCACTGTAGAATCGAACCCCGGTGTAGGCACGCGCCTGGAGATTAAGGTTGCGAGGGATGGAGACAGTTCCGATGAACTTTAAGAAGTCACCCCCAGTTCGGATTGTGATCGCTGACGACCATCCTATTTTCCGGGATGGGTTGCGACGGCTTTTAGAAGCGGAGCCAAATTTGAAGGTGTTGGGAGAGGCCTCCGATGGCGCCGAAGCGGTAAAACTGGCGCGGCAACTCAAGCCCGATATTCTCTTGCTGGATTTGGCAATGCCCAAACATCCGGGACTGGAAGCATTGCGGGATTTGAGCACCGGGGCGAATTCGAGCCCCGTACGTGTCATCCTGCTGACCGCGGCCGCGGAGAAAAGTCAGATTGTTGAGGCGCTGCAGTTGGGCGCGCGCGGCGTGGTTTTAAAAGACTCCGCCACGCAACTGCTCTTGAAAGCCATCCAAACCGTGATGTCGGGCGAATACTGGGTGGGACGGGAAAGCGTTTCCAACCTGGTGCAGTACTTGCGCACTCTGGTTCAGTCGTCGAGCGACGAAGCGCGGCAGAAGAAATTTGGCTTGACCCCGCGCGAGTTGGAAATTGTTGCTGCCGTGGTGGCGGGATACTCGAATAAAGAGATTGCGGAATACTTCAAAATCAGCGAGGACACGGTCAAGCATCACCTGAGCAACATTTTCGACAAATTGGGCGTGTCGACTCGGCTGGAGTTGGCGCTGTTCGCGGTAAACCAAGCGCTTCCCCTAAAAAGCATTGGATAATAAGTACTTAGCGGAATTCGGCGGAGGATCGTAGATATGGCACTTATGAGCCATTGGCGGGACTGACGTCTGCCCCTATCATTGACTTACGACCCGCCTCGGGAAAAAAACTGATCCGGTGACAATTTTTGGGATATCTGCCCGGTTGGCTAAAGAGGGGCGCGATTTAGGACGAACTCGAAGGAGACGCAGCCCGTGGCAAAGATTCTACAGAAGCTTTGGAATGATGAGAGTGGTCAGGATATCGCCGAGTACGCGGTGATGCTCGCGGTGATCCTGGTAATCGTGGTTGGCACCATCCGGCTCATTGGATCGAACGCTAACAATGTGTTCTCCAATGTTGGCAGCGCCATCAAGTAAAGGCTAACAGCGAGCACTGTGAAATCAAGGGCGTGCCCATCGGCGCGCTCTTTTATTTGATAGGGTCGCGACTCAGACTGCGGCGCCTCGATCCCGAATAACAAAGACAAGTCTGGGGTCGTTGTCTACAACTCCTCCGGAGAGGTGAACGAAAGCGTCATTTCCGGACTGCTTGATCATGCCTTGCGCTAACTGCTTTCCATCGCGAGGCTACTCGGTTACAATCCACTCGCCAAAAGTTCTCATCGGGCCCGCCACGGCGGTGTGCAATTTCGCGGCTCGAAGGAGGCTCCAATGCTCCGCTTCCGCAAGACATTTTCTGTCGTCGTACTGACGTTGTCCGTTGCCGCTCTCCTCAGTTGTGGCTCTGGGCATGATTCCGATGAGTACTTCGTGCTCGTAGCAGCCAACCTCCAGGTACCCTACTGGCAGGCTGCTGGAGCGGGGTTCTCAAAGGCTGCAGGCCACTTCAAGATACGCACCGACTACCTGGGTCCGACGAATTACGATCCCAAAGCCGAACGCGAGGCGCTCGACCGGGCCGTCCAGCAGAAAGCCACCGGCATCCTGCTCGCGGTAACCGACCCCGCGCTCCTCAAGGATGGAATCGACAAGGCGATCGCCGCTGGAATTCCGGTAGTCACCATAGACTCTGACGCCCCCGCCAGCAAACGCCTATTCTTCATCGGTACCAACAACTATCAAGTGGGCTTGACCGGCGGGCAACGACTGGCGCAGGAGTTGAAGGGCAAAGGCAACGTCGTGGTATTCACCATGCCCGATCAGCACAACATGCAAGACCGCCTGCGTGGTTATCGCGACGCCCTAGAGCGGAGCGGCATCAAGATCACGCGCGTGGTCGATATCCAGGGCGATCCCCGCATTGCGTTCGACACGACTACGCAAATCATTGGTAAGGAGAAAGATAAGGTCGATGCTTTCATCTGTCTGGAAGCGCAATCGGGGAAAGAAGTGGCCGGCGTGCTTAACAGCTACAAGGTCACCGGGAAAATTGTGATGGCGATGGATACCGACCCCGAAACGCTGGATTGGATCAAGAAGGGCGGCATCGCCGCTACGATCGCGCAGAAACCCTATTCCATGGCGTTTGTTGGCATGCAGATGCTGGATAACCTGTATCACGACAAGCCAGCCGCGCTCGACACCGACTGGTCAAAGGACAGTTTTGCGCCGATTCCGTCATTCGTGGATACTGGTTCTGCCCTGATCGACAAGAGCAACGTTGACTCATTCCTGCAGGCAAAGCAAAGCGTCACCAGTGGAATGAAATAGCGTGCGCATTTACCGAACAAGGATCGCGATGATCCGTGTTCACTCATGCAGGCATGTTAGGACCGAGGGATCAATTACACGATGCGAAGACCCCAGCTTTATTTTCTTCTGGCAAGTTTTGCTCTCAGCTTTGTTCTTCTTGCAGCGCCTGCGTCGAGTTTCGCGATCGAACGCCAGCCGAACTCCGACTATCACGCCCGTCGCGAAGCGCTCGCCAAGAAGGTCGGAGGCGTGGTGGTTCTCTTCGCTGCCACCGAAAGCGATGGCCCGAACGATCTTTACGGTTTCCGCCAGGAAGACAACTTCTTCTATCTCTCCGGGCTCCGTGAGCCAGGCTCCGCCCTGTTGATTGCTTCGGCCGCCGAGGCCAAAAATGATGCGCCGGCGCGCGCTTATACCGAAATTCTTTTTCTCCCTCCGCGCAATTCTACTCAGGAGAAATGGACCGGGCCCAAGCTCGGCCCCGAGAATCCCGAAGCACCCAGGATGACCGGCTTTGATCGCGTCGAAGATATGGGCCAGCTGCCCAATGAGGTGGCGCGCTTCGTCACAGGCGCGCGGCCCTCTCTGTTTACCGATGTTGCTTCGAGTGATGGGCCTTCTGCATCTGCACCGCCACTAGCATTCTTGAAGCGGATCAATGCTTATCTTTTTTTTCAGGACGTGAAACCCATGCTGTCGTCGCTGCGTACTGCCAAGGACGCAGGCGAGATCGCGCTGATCCGCAAAGCGGTCGATGCCTCGGTGGCAGCGCACTTCGCGGCGTTCAAAGCCGTGAAGCCGAACGTCAACGAGCACGAAATTTCTGCGCTCATGCAATACGAGTGGAGCAAGCGCGGCTGCGAGCGAGTGGCTTATGCGCCCATTGTGGGTTCTGGATTCTACTCAACCGTCCTGCACTACTCGGATGATGACAACGTCATGAAGGCCGGGGACGTGGTGGTTATCGATGCGGCTGGCGAGTACTCGATGTACGCCGCTGATATCACGCGCACCATGCCAATCAATGGCCACTTTACCGCACGGCAGCGCGAGATCTACGACATCGTAGTGGCCGCGCAGCGGGCAGCAGAAGCTGCCTTCAAGTCGGGCAAGTCGACTATGAAGCGTGACGATCCCGAATCGCTCTATAAAGTCGCCTACGACTACATCAATACTCACGGTAAAGATCTGCATGGCCAACCGCTCGGCCAATACTTCATCCACGGGCTTGGCCACTATATTGGGCTCAACGTGCATGATCCAGGGGATTACAACGTGCCTCTCGGTCCCGGCATGACATTCACAATTGAGCCTGGAATTTACATTCCCGAGGAGAATCTCGGCGTCCGCATCGAGGATGACTACTACGTCGATCAGGACGGCAAACTCATCAAATTCAGTGAGGCCTTGCCTTCGAAGGCAGAGGACGTGGAAAAGCTTATGGCCGGAAAGTGAAAAAGCAGTGGGCAGTGGTCACTGGTCAGTGACGAATGACTAGGAGGAGCGACCGGGCCGCCGCCCTCGTTGTCTTTCTGATCACGGCTATGAAATATACTCCCGGATGTACTCGTCCTGCGCCTGCCTTAGAGCGCGAACATCGCCGTCGAAAATTACCTTTCCGTCGCGCAGAATCAGAAAACTCATTGGCACTTCGCAGTGCTGACCTGGCGGCAGCGCCACCATACGGTTGACTTGCTTATCGAACTGATGCGTGGCCATGGTAAAGGCATCCTGCAGGCGATGAGTTACCAGCAGAGCGCTTGTCTTGTTTACATCGCGCTGTTTCACAATCAGCTCGATGATGGTGTTCGAGGTTACCGGATCGAGGCCTCCGGTTGGCGAGTCGTAAAGCAGCAGTTCCGGTTGCGTAATGATCGCCCGCGCAATCGCCACCCGGCGCCGCATGCCTCCCGATAGCTCGGAGGGATTAAGTTCGAGCGTGTGCTCCAATTCCACAAACCGCAACGCCTCGCGTACCCTGCGATCGATGTCCTCGTCATAAACGCCATGTTCTTCCATCAGCCGGTAGGCAACGTTTTCCCGCACGGTAAGGGAATCGAACAGAGCGCTCTCCTGGAAGACCATTCCGATTTTGCGCCGCAACTGAAATAGCGCTTCTTCCCGCATCTGCGAGACGTCGTGACCCAGTACTACGATCCGCCCGGAGTCTGGCCGGATGAGTCCCATGACAAGCTTTAAGATCAGGCTCTTTCCCGACCCGGCAACGCCGAATAAAGCTTTGGTTTCACCCCGCGCGAGACGGAAGGAGACTCCGCGCAAGACTTCGTTCCCGGCAAAGCCCAGCCGCACGTCCTCAAGCACGACCACGGGTGAGCGATCTTCCTTCGCGGTTTGGGAAGCGGAATCGAGAGGCAATGTGGGCGCGGACATCGGATTAACGATAGGAAAGCACGGCCATGAGGAATCGAGTTACGAAAAAGTCGAGGACCAGAATCAGCACGGAAGAAGCAACCATGGCTTGCGTGGTGGCACGACCCACGCCCTGGGTTCCGCCGCGCGCGTTCATTCCATAGAAACAGCCTATGGTCGCGATGACGAAACCAAACAGAACCGGCTTCACCAACCCCATGAACACATCTTGAAACACTAAGCTCTGCCATGCGTTCGACCAATACTGCCGGGAGTCCAGATGGAGCAACACTTTGGCAACCAGACCTCCGCCGGCCAGGCCCACAAGGTCAGAGATAATGGCCAGAAAAAACAACATGAAGACCGTCGCGACCATGCGGGGCGTCACCAGTTTCTTCATGGGGTCGGTGCCAAGAGCGCGCATGGCGTCGATTTGTTCGGTCACCATCATCGACCCCAACTCGCTCGCCATGCCGGAGGAATTCCGGCCTGCCACCATCAAACTGGTGAGTACGGGACCCAGTTCGCGTACCACGGACGCCGAAACCAGTTGTCCCACCAGAGAGAGAGAGCCGAAACGCTCGAGGGTGTTCGAGGCTTGCAGCGCCAGCACCGCTCCCGTGAAGAAGCCGGTCAGGACGACGATGGGCAGCGATCCCACACCGATCGAATCCGCCTGGCGCACTATATCAGTAAAATAAAACGGCCTCTGGAACAGGTTGGCGACCGTATGCACGCAAAACAGGACGTAATCCTGAACCGTCTGGACTTTTACTTTGGCGAAATAGGTGGGCGAGGTGAGTTCCATTCGGCTCGGCCAAGCTCGGCGACGAACACCGGGCTTTCCCGAACTATAGCAGAGAAGGCTGTAAGTGTTCAGCCATCTGCCGCCCGGTGGTTAAAGTTATCAATTTCTGCAGTTGCGGATCTGAATGCTAAAGAGACGGCGGAGGCGGGAACACATTGACAAGTCTGGCAGCTGCCATTTTTCTGAGCCGATTGTTGTGTTCGCGAAGCGCTGCCTTGAGTTCTGCGATGAGCGGTTCCAAACAATCCCCGTCCGCGGCCACAAGCTGGGCACACAGTTCGCGGATGCGATCATCGAGCTTGCGGGAGGGCACTTGACAGACTAGCTTAGCCTCGCTGGTCGACGTATACCGTCCATTCCGTAGATGTCCTCGGCAGCGAACAGCAAGCATCCTATTGCACTGCCGTTCCACCGATTTCGTGCGCCAGGCGTTTCTTTCTGGCATCCAGGAGGCGGTTGATTTCGCTGACTAGTTCCAGCACCCTTTTCGGGTCTGGTTCAACCGCGGCTTGGGCGCAGAGGGCGATCCAGCTCTCTTCGCCGCGCGGTTGGCCGTCAGACGGAGATGCAGGTTCGGGGAGAACTCGTTCTTCGCCGGAGGCACCACGATCCTGTGGCTTCGAGTCCTTAGGGTTTTTCGTCACGGGACTAAGATGCGGTGCGAAGGCAGTGTGTAGTGCGGTGTATTCTGTAAAAACACGGGGATGGCCCTGCAGAATCAACCCTGCAGCATCAAGCTTAGAGATCTAATTCGTCGAAGGCCTGTCTTTGGCCCGGCGTCTCTGCCGAGCGGCAGTTCCCCCGCTGAGCGCCGCTATCCGCGTGTCTTTTTCTTGATCTCGATATTAAGCCGGCGGATTTTCTGATTAAGCGTCGAGAGGGGCACTTTGAAGTGCTCGGCAGCTTCGGTCTGGTTCCAGTTGCACTTCTCCAGCATCTCGGTAATGATGCGCTTCTCAACGTCTTCCACGATTTCAAACAGCGAGGCATCCGCGGGGGGATCGTGAAGTGAGAAGATGGAACCCCGCCCGAGCAGGCTGTCGGGCAACAAGTCCAGACCAATGTTGGTTCCCGCGGACAGAACGACCGCACGCTCGATTACATTTTCCAGTTCGCGCACGTTACCCGGCCAGGAGTAAGACATCAAGGGGCGCAACGCTTCCGGCGTGATGTTTCGCACGGGACGGTCATTCTCCGCTGCATATTTCTTCAGAAAGAAATCGACCAGCAGGGGGATATCCTCTTTGCGCTGGCGCAAGGGAGGAAGTTCGATGGTAATTACGTTGAGGCGGTAAAACAGATCCTCGCGGAAGCGGCCTTCGCGCACCGCTTGGCGCAGGTCGACGTTCGTGGCGGCGATGATGCGCACATCCACCTGAACTTCCTGCACTCCACCGAGGTGCATGAAGCGGCGGTCTTGCAGCACACGCAGAATCTTGGCCTGGGTGTCGAGGCCCATGGTGGCGATTTCGTCGAGAAACAGCGTGCCCCGGTCCGCCATCTCGAATAAGCCCTTCTTTGACGCGATGGCGCTGGTGAACGCGCCTTTTACATGTCCGAAGAGAGTGGACTCCAGCAAATCGGTCGGCATGGAACCGGTATTGACCGGCACGAAAGGCCGGTCATGGCGGGGTGAATTCAGATGCAGTGCTTTGGCAATGACTTCTTTGCCGGTGCCGCTTTCGCCCTGCAACAGGACGGTGGAGCGGCTGTTGGCCACTTGCGCGACCAGGTCGAAGATCTTCAACATCGGCTCGCTCTTGCCGACAATGTTTTCGAAGTTGTAGCGCTGCTTTAGAGCCCGCTTGAGCTGGACGTTTTCTTCCTCGGCCCGGCGCCATCCGATTGAGGCGCGCACATCGGCGAGAAGCTTCTCGTTGTCCCAGGGTTTCTGTACGAAGTTGGCGGCGCCCGATTGCATGGCGTGCACCGCATTCTCCACCGTGCCATAGGCTGTAATCATGATGACTGGCAGGCGGGTTTCGAGGGCGCGAATCTCAGCCAGAATCTCCATGCCGTCGCGGCCCGGCAGAGCAAGGTCGAGCAAAACGAGATCGAAAGGATGTTCGCCGATGCGCTGCAGGCCTGCTTCGCCGCTGACCGCAGTCTCCACGGCGAAGCCTTCCATCTCCAACAGAGTCTGTAA
>JAUTWY010000367.1 GCA_030838305.1 Acidobacteriaceae bacterium | reverse complement strand
CACCCTTTCGATCCACTGCCTGAGCCGATTTGATTCTCCGCTGAAGAGTGCTTTGTCCGGCGTCAAGTATTTCTGTGGGTTGACGACTACTATTTCTCCCGATCAACGACAACTCCTCTGTACCGGCCAGGGGCGAAGCCCCGCGGCCGTCTGGGTTTTGCTGCATAAGATAAAAGGACTCGTCGTCGGAGCTGTGGGAATGTGGGAATCGCGGAGCGATTTCCAAGGGGCGGTGGGAAGGGTGGAAAACCTGGTTTTGGTTTTCCAGGCTTTCCACGGCCCCGTCATTTCCACAGCTCTGTTTGTTTGCGATTTTTGCTTTTGTTCGTGGCTCATCCGTTTTCGCCCTGGCTTTCTGCTTGCTGATTTTTCTTGGCGTGCTCCACGCGGTAACTCGGGATGTTCAGTTCGATGATCACGCTATGGTGCACCAGCCGGTCGATGGCGGCCGCAGTCATCATGGCGTCTTTGAAGATGGCCTCCCATTTGGAGAACGGCAGATTGCTGGTCATCAGGACGCTGCCGCGTTCGTAACGCTCGGCCAGCAAAGTGAACACCACTTCCATGTCGTCCCGGCTTTGTTGCAAGTAGCCCAGATCGTCGATGATCAATCCGTCGTAGCGGCTCAGTCGTTTGATCTCCCGGCTCAACCGCAGATCACGCTTGGCGGCCAGTAAATCCTGCATCAGCAGAGCGCACTTGGTGAAGTGCATTTTGCGCTCTTTCCCCACCACCAGTTCCTGGGCCAGGGCCGTTAGAAGATGGCTCTTACCCGATCCAGGATTCCCAAACACCAGAACGTTCTCTTTCCGGTCCAGGAAACTACCGTCCAGCAGCGTTCGCAACTGCCGTGCCGCTTTCGCCGGCAAGCGCTTCAGATCAAAATTCGGCAGCGACTTCTCCAGAGGTAGCGCTGAATCTTTTAGCAAGCGCTGCACCTTGCTCTTGCGCCGTTGCTCGCATTCCCGCGTGATCACTTCCAGCAGATACTGCTCGTAGCTCAGCGTTTCTCGTTCTGCCCGCCGTGCCGTGTCTTCGTAGCATTCCCGCACCGTGGGCAGGTGGAGATCCTTGAGATGCTCCAGCAGAGCCGGACGCACATCGGCGATCGCGCTCATTGCCGCACCGCCATTTCCGTACATAACTGGTCGAAGCTGGCCAGGTCCACCAGCGCCACTTTCACCATCGTCACCGGCATGATGGTATCGAGTTGGGCCAGTATTGCGCCGATCGCATCCACCGTAATCACCGTCTCCTCTTCTCCCGCCAGCAGTTCGCGCAACGCCTGATCCACCTGGACCTCGCCGGTGTCCGCCGCCAGTTTCAGAATCTTCAAATACTCTTTGGCGGCTCGCTGCGGTGCGCTTTCCCGGAGCGCATCGTATGCCATGCGAAACCGGCTGGTTGGAAACAGGTCCTCTTGATACCGGTAATTTTCAAAGGCCCCGGGCTTGCGCACCAGCCATTCGATGATGTGCCGGTAATCGATGCGATGCTTGCCCCGGCCGCGCAGTCGCGGCAGGTCTTCCACCTTTCTCTGTCCGTACCAAACCTCGACGTGGTCCAAGTACAGCCGCGCTTCCACCTGCGCCCCAATCAAGCGGCTGTTCACCGAGTACGAGTTCCGCTCTACGTGGATCAGACTGCCCGAGTCCACTTTCACCCGCTCGCGTTTGGCCGATTCCATCCGCCGCGCCGGCAACTCCCGCATCACTGCGATTTCTTCCGCCAAGCGGGCCCGCCGCCCGGCATTGCGCTGCGCGAACAGATCTTTCAGAAACTGCGCGTACTCGGCCATGCTTTGAAAGTCGCGGCTCCCGCGCATCAGCAGCGCCTGCTCCACCGCTCGCTTAAACCGGTGGTGGCTCTGCTCGCAATCCCCGTTCTCGTTCGGGCTCGCCGGATTGGTGTGCTGCGGCTTCACCCCGTAATACCGCATCACTCCTTCATAGCGCCGGTTGAACTCCTCCAGATTGCTCATGTTGTTCACCGCGCTCGACAGGCTGTCGGTGCGGTGTTCTGCCGCCACGGCGCCCAACTCCCACACCGCGTTCTGCCATCCTTCGCTGAGGCTCTCCAAACTCTCGGAATAGCAGATCGTGCCCGTCTCCCAGTTCGAATACGTCAGCACGAAGTGGTACACCAGGTGTTCGAACGTCCGCCCTGCGAGCGTGATTCCCAACTCGGCCATGTGCGTGAAGTCCGAAGCGCACAGCCGCCCCGGCACGTGCACCTGGCCGAAGTACACTTCCCGCGCGGGCCCTTCTGTCACCCGCCATAGTTTGATTCGCCGCTGTAGTGTCCGGATCTGTCCGTCGCTAAACCGCCCTGGATTCTCCCGTTGCAGCCACTCAAACAGCGTCTTGGCCTCCAGTCCCGGGCTTTCTTCCATCTGCTTCTGAACCGCCCCCCACACCTCGCTGAACGGATCCCCGCGGGTCCGCCATGGGCGCTCTTTCTTGAGTTCGCTGGGCAACCGCTCTAAGCGCAGATACCGCCGCGCCGTCGTCGGGTCCATCCCCGCCTTCGCCGCCGCAATCTCTTGATTCTTTTCCGTGTTCGACAACTTTCTCAACCTCCTCACCTGCTCGTCTGTGACCATTGCCTCGGCGCTAGAACAGCGCGATTCTCGATGGTCACATTAGTTGTCGCCGAGCGGGAGTTTTAATTGTCGTCAGCCGGGTGATCTAATTGTCGCCGAACAACCGGCGTATCTGGCTGCGGTGGAAGCATTGAAAGCCCAAGGTGTCCTTCCCCGGCGTGTTGCTTTACGCCAATGCAAATATCTCAACAATGTAATCGAACAGGACCACCGGACAGT
>JAUTWY010000328.1 GCA_030838305.1 Acidobacteriaceae bacterium | reverse complement strand
AGAGATCCTTCGAAACCAATTTCGCGCTGTCTCGACCAACGTATCACTTTCCCGACTGCGAACAATACGCGTTTATGTTGTCGGAGAGGTTGTGGAGCCAGGCGCCTACGATCTGAGTTCACTTTCGAGTGCTATCAATGCTCTGGTAGCAGCCGGTGGCGTGACGGAACGCGGCTCACTGCGGACCATCAAGCACTATCGAGGAAAACAGTTGATCGAAGTGGTTGATGCGTATGACCTGCTGCTTCGCGGCGTTGGATTAGATCAGAAACGATTCGAGAGTGGCGATTCGCTACTCGTCCCTCCGGTGGGAGCTCAAGTGCGGATTGAAGGGATGGTTCGCCGCCCCGCCGTTTATGAGCTTCGTGGCGGAATGAATCTGGAGGAAGCGCTGGATCTTGCAGGCGGTATTTTGCCGGCCGCGGCTTTGAAGCACGTCGAGGTTGAGCGTCTGGTCGCTCACGAAAATCGCACCATGATCAGCCTAAACCTTAGCGAAAATGCGAAAGACAAGGATTCACATTCGCAGCTCTCTACTTTCCGCGTACAGGATGGCGACCGCATTCATATCTTTCCAATTGCTCCGTACAACGACCAGGCTATCTATCTTCAAGGTCACGTACTACGTCCCGGGCGCTATTCGTACAAAAGCGGGATGACTGTCACTGATCTGATCACTTCTTATACGGATCTGTTGCCGGAACCAGCTGGGAAATATGCAGAAATTATCCGGCTTAATCCGCCCGACTACCGGCCTACCGTGGAAAGCTTTGATCTTGCGAAGACACTCGGCAATCCAGCGAACGCGCCGAAGCTTCAGCCGCTCGACACTGTCCGCATTTTTAGCAGATATGATTTCGAACCGGCGCCGGAGGTGTGGATCGATGGTGAAGTGCGGAATCCGGGGCAATTTACGACAGCGGGGCAGGCGCATGTACGGGACGCGATCTATCTGGCAGGAGGTGTATTGCCCGGCGCGGCCATGGACTCCGCTCAAGTGTTCCGCACCGGTAAAGACGGCACGAAGACCATCCTGAGTGTAAATCTAGCAGACGCGCTTGCCGGCAGTGCTACCGCAAATATTCTCCTTGAGCCGCACGATCGAATCATCATCCATCGCAACGTCGCCGAAGTCGATCCACCCAGCGTTTATGTGAAAGGTGATGTGGCGAACCCGGGCCGCTATCCACTCGCTGCCAATATGAATGTGCAGAGCCTTGTGCGGCTCGCAGGCGGCCTGAAACCGAGTGCTTACTCGGAAAGCGCCATCCTTACCCACCAAGAAGGCAAAGAGACTGGTGCTTCGGGGAGCACAAGTGTGGACATAAATCTTACGGCGGCCATGGCAGGACGCTCGGACCAGGACAAGCTTTTATTGAATGGAGACGTTCTCACGGTGCGCCAGAATCCCAACTGGAATGATCTTGGTGCGACCGTCACCCTGCGTGGCGAAGTGCAACATCCGGGCACATACGGCATCGGGCCAGGCGAGTCACTCAGTTCTGTGCTGGAGAAGGCCGGCGGATTCACATCGCAAGCGTATAGCTATGGAATCGTGTTGACGCGGCGTGAGGTCCGTGACTTGGAGATGCATTCGCATCAGGAGCTAGTCACTAGAGTCAAAGCCGAAGAGGTACAGCTAAAGGCGCTTCCTGAGAATGACGCCGACCAGAAGAACTTGAAACTTACAGCCATCGCGCAAACGGAAACAACTCTTACGCAACTACAAACAAATTTACCGGTCGGGCGGGTGGTCATCCATACCTCGCCCGATGAGAAATCGTTTGACCGCCGCGCGGAGGCGACACCGCTGCGAAACGGTGACGTGATTGTTGTTCCCAAAAAGCCAAACTACGTCGTGGTTCAAGGACAACTATTCAACCCAACGGCTGTTGGTTTCGTGGCAGGCAGAAGCGCCAATTGGTATTTAGGGCAAGCTGGAGGATATACGCAACTGGCGGACAAAAAGGCCGCATTTGTGATCCGCGCGGACGGGTCCGTTTTGGCCGCAAAAAACAATAACAGCAAAATGTGGTCTGGCAATCCGATGGATTCAGTGTTGATGCCCGGAGACATGATCGTGGTGCCCGAGAGAGCGCCCAACATTGGAAGCCGGAATTGGACTCCATTGATCCAATCCGCACAAGTGGCGACTTCCGTGGTGCTTGCCATCGCTTACATCCACCCGTGAGAAGAGTTGTGAATTAATAATGAAAGGATGCATCGTGGCGCGTTATCTGATGATCTTAAATATGGCGATGGCGGCGGCAGGTACTTGCCACGCTACGCCTCAACAAACGGATAACGAAAACAGTGGCGGGCAGTCTACGGCGACCACAATCACAGTGCCTGCCAAGAAAAAAACTTCAGGCACCGGTCAGTCACGCACCGATTGGCTGACGAGTTCCCGCGCTGATCTGGAAAGTGCGAGCGGCCGATTTGTCAATGACCAAATCCAGCTGGTAACGAGTCCGACGAAGCTGCGGTTGTCTGACGTTGAATGGCTGGTGCCATTCGCCGGTATCACGTCTGGGATGATTCTTACGGACGTCAATATTAGCAAGAGTCTGCCCAAGAACCCCGGCATTCTTCACGCCTCTAAAAATATTCGAAACGGCGGGGTCGCGACCCTTGGCCTCGCGTCTGCCGGCATTTATTTGTGGAGCTACCACACTCACGATCCACACCAGAGAGAAACTGGTTTGCTGGCCGGCGAAGCCGTTGCAGACAGTCTGATTCTTACGGAGGGCTTGAAATATGTTACGGGACGAGAGCGGCCTTATCAAGGAAACGGGCAAGGTCCGTTTTTGCGAGGGGGATCTTCGTTTCCTTCAAATCATTCAGCGGCAGCATGGTCGGCTGCGGGTATTTTGGCTCATGAATATCCGGGCACATTGACGAAACTCCTCAGCTACGGCCTGGCGTCAGCGGTCAGCATTACAAGTGTCAGCAGCAAGCAGCATTTTCCGTCGGATGTTCTGGTTGGCAGCGCTCTCGGTTGGATGGTTTCCGAATACGTTTATCGAACCCATCACGACCCCGGACTTGGAGGGTCAGCGTGGAATCCGGTGCGGGAGATAATTCATGGAGATGTATCGGGCCCAACTGAATATCCGGGTTCTACCTACGTCCCTGTCGACAGTTGGGTGTACCGGGCATTTGACCGGCTGGCCGCGCTCGGCTACGTGACAGCGGGTTACGAAGGTAAGCGCCCATGGTCTCGCGAGCAGTGTGCTCGTCTGTTGATTGACGCTGATGAAGCGATAGTGAGTTCATCAGGCGCCCATCGCCTGCCCGATTCGGAGATACAGGCGCTCATACAGGCGTTGCACCATGAGTTTGCGAGAGAGGAATCCACGTTCACGAAAGGGAATCGATCGTTTGAAGTGGATTCTGTTTACACGCGAGTCTTGAGTGCGAGCGGAACGGTATTGGATGACGGCTACCATTTTGGCGAGACATATGCCTACGACTACGGCCGGCCATTTCGACAAGGCACCAATCTGATTTCCGGCGGCTCAGCCAGTGCTACTTATGGAAGTCTGTTCTTTTTTGTAAACGGCGAATTCCAGCACGCGCCTTCGGCACCAGCCCTCTCGACCGACGTTCGAGACTTCATTGCGGTTCGAGATAAGGTACCGACTCCACCCGCTGTGTCGTTTCCTCCCATCAATACGTTTCAGCTTCTGGAGGCCTACGCGGGAATCAATCTACGGGGTTGGCAGATATCTTTCGGCAATCAAAGCCTTTCGTGGGGACCGGGCATTGGCGGATCTCTCCTTTTGAGCAACAACGCCGCGCCGTTCCCGATGCTGCGAATCTCTCCGCAGAAGGCCGCGGACATTCCAGGCATTTCGAAAATTCTTGGGCCCATCAGCGTGGAGCAATTCTACGGTCGCCTCGACGGCCACCACGGACTGTCGCAACCGTGGATCTATGGTCAGTCAATCAGCATGAAGCCGTTTCGTTCACTGGAATTCGCCTATAGCCGCACGACCCTGATAGGCGGCACCGGCCATCCACTCACCTCTGGAAAGTTTTTCGACAACTTCTTCGGGAGAGTTGATCCA
>JAUTWY010000318.1 GCA_030838305.1 Acidobacteriaceae bacterium | reverse complement strand
TCCGTCGAGGCGGATGGTCTCACCGTTTAGCATTGCATTCTCAACAATGTGAGCAGCGAGTCCGGCGAACTCCGAGGCATGCCCAAGCCGCGCCGGATGAGGCACAAGTTCACCGATGCGCTTTCGGTATGCCTCCGGCAGACCCATCAACAGTGGAGTTTCGAACGAGCCGGGCGCAATCGTATTGACCCTTATCTTGTACTCGGCGAGGTCACGCGCCGCCGGCAGCGTGAGGCCGACCACCCCTGCTTTCGAAGCAGCATACGGGATCCCATCGCCCCGACCTTCGAAGGCGGCAACGCTCGCGGTATTGATGATAACGCCACGCTCCTCACCGATAGCCTCGACCGATACTAGGCGCTGAGCAAACAGCCGCACGCAATTGAAGGTGCCGCCTAGGTTGACACTGATAATGCGAAGGAACTTCTCGAGCGGGTAGATGATGCCGTCCCTGTCGAGCAGTCGCTGCGTGCCCCCGATGCCAGCGCAATTCACCAACACACGAGCAACGCCATGCGCGGCTTCTGCCTCTGCCAAGCCGGCTTTCACTTGCTCCTCATTGGTGACGTCTGCCTCGATCGCGACCCCCCTCAACTCGGCCGCCACTTTTTCCGCATTTCCCTTGCTTTGGTCGAGGACAGTTATTTTCGCACCTTTCGCGGCCATCGCACGGGCGGTAGCGGCCCCCAGTCCGGAGCCCCCACCGGTGATGAAAACGGCGACATCCTTTAACTGCATCCTGCACTCCGAAGCTTGAGCAAACTAAGAGGCCGGACCGCGTGCTCGCGTCAGCCTCGCGAAGGGGGCCGAACTTCGCCGCAAATAAGATCTGGTCAGGTTACGAACGCGGAGCGTCCTATCTCCAAGCGAATACTGAGGCATGCTCTGCGGTGAGCTAAAGTGACAGGCTAAGCCGGATGTGACTCACCGCAATGCGCTCTATCGCAGGCATCCACGATGAAACACTTGCTCGAGTGTCACTCGGCTTAGCATTTCCTTGCGCGGCCGGATGTCTCTAGGCCGGCATCATCACCATGCGATTGGCAGCCTTATTGAGCTCGACCGGTCCTGCGTCGGTGGTCAGGACGGTACCACCAATGTTGACGCGCCGGTCACCGAGATGACAATTCGGTTCGAACGCAAATGACATTCCCGCGGTGATGACGATGTCAGCGCCAATCATGGGCTTCTCCGCCACCGGCGGATATCGGCCAGCTTCAGAGAACTTGTCCATTCCATAGGAGGAGAGGCCCGCCATAATCGCGATCGGGTTCAGCGAATGAATATGCGGCGTGACGAACCAACCACCAACTCCCTTGACGACAGCGTCCATGGCCTCACTGACCTCCCCGAAAGATACCCCGACACGGAGCTTCTCCAGACCGACCTCGTAAGCCTGCCTCGCCACTTCCGCGGCCTTCAGATGATCAGGATGCACGCCTCCCAAGGCTACGCAAACTTGCTGCTGGGTCTCCATGGTTCCGTAACTTGGAAACAACTCGCATTGCACGATATCGCCGTTCTGGAGCGCACGCGGCCGGACCGGACGCACGAGCCAGTCGGGGAATCCCCACGCAGGGGTATTCGGGCCGCTATGGATGATAAAGCCGGAGCAGTTCGCTCCAGCGTCAACGCAAGCAGCCATCACGGCTGAATAAACGTCAGTCTCGTTCGCACCCACCTTAACGGCGTCAACGAAGGCTTCAGACATCCGCTCTCCAGCGTCCGCACACTGCTTGAGAACCTCAATTTCCTCGGAGCTCAATTCCACGATCATTCGAGCAAATTTGTGCCAAACCTTGACGAACTTGACGTCCGGCAACGCCTCCTGAATATTTTCCCATGCAGCTTGGGAAATGGCGCTTTCCAGTCGCGGCCCGCCTCCTTCAAGGCCAATGATGCCGATCCGCGCCGACTGCAGGCCCTCAGCCTCGAAGACTTTCTTTAGATTTTTTGGATCTTTGGTCGGCCAAAAGTTTTCGGGCAAAATCCAAGGAGCATGCCCAAGTTTCGTTTCGACCGCATGGCAGAGTATGTGCATGCCATTCCACGACAGCAATGACGGGGCGCCCTTGCGCGGGAAGATCAACCAGCCTCCGGCGCGATCGTTGGAAAGGTACACGTCCGGAGCCACGTTCGGAGCCCCGCGGTTCGCTTGCCCTGCGACCAAAAGCCCATCCAACCCCTCCTCATCCATGAGCTTTCGGGCCAACGCCCACCGGCGATCGCGCTCCTTCAGCGAATAGCCAGGATATGAGGGACGCAGGCTGGGCTCATGCTTATTCATGTTTCTCTCCTCATTTAGGGGCGCCTTAGCTCGAAGCCCTCTTCTCAACCCAGCAAGAATGCTGCGGCTCTTCGAGTTATGGCTTGCAGCTTGCGCTGGCTAACGGCTTGACAGAACTAGCAGCCTGAAGTGATGGCTGGCCCGGATAAGGCGACCCACAAATGCTCGGCTAGACCAGTTTTTGAGGTTATTCTACCTACGAATAACTTATTTGCATTTTGCATTTTATGTCAAGACGTTTTCTGCTCTGCGACACTCGACTTCGAACGTTCTTGCAGCGGATGAGTGCCTGCAGGTCACTGTATTGGGTTGGCAACTAGATTTGTTCACGACGCTTGCTGCTTGCGCTGACGTGAAGCATCGATCTGGCGGAATAGCGTCGACGGGCGGACGGGCAGGTCCGTGATCTCGATACCAAGAGGACGCAAGGCGTCGCTAATCGCATTGCCTAGTGCACCAGGCACCGGGGCAATACAACCCTCGCCTATCCCCCGGGTTCCGAGCGGATTGGTTGGATTTGGCGTCCCCGCATCGTGGTACATCTCGATCCGTGGAACATCGGCAGCCGTTGCGATCTTGTAGGCTTCCAGCGTTGAGGTCATCTGTTGTCCCTGATCGTCGTAGACATACTCTTCGAAGA
>JAUTWY010000262.1 GCA_030838305.1 Acidobacteriaceae bacterium | reverse complement strand
ACTGGATCCTCATACGCGATCAAATCCAGTCCTGCGGCATGATTCATGACCCGAATGCTCACGTGGCGTGTGTACTTATCCGCCAACAACGAGTCTGAGTAGTCGATGCTGCGGAGCAGAATGCTGTTGACTACAGCCAGGCAAAATTCCGCCCCTACCAGCCACCAAAATCCAGGCTGAACCGGCTGATGAGTGGAGACCGCTTGCACAATGCGGTCCACGATCAGCTTGGTAATCCACAGAAGTACGACGGGAAGGAGCGAGGAGAATAGGCGTGAAACGAGGCCGAAAACTACAACCCCGGGGCCGGAGTCCCACACAATCTTGAGCACGGCGGGGACGTTACCGAGAGCTGAGATACGCTCGTGCCACCCTGACCAGTAACTTGCCTGTTCGGCCATGCTTGGTTCCTAACCATCTACGAAGACAAGCTGGTGCCAGGCAGACGAATCGCCGGAGGCGCCCGAGTCTGACATTGCCGCCCACTCTGTCAAGATGGCTCGCACGAAAGATGCCAAAACTGGCTCTAAGGTTTGTCGCGACACTAGCTTGTCGGGACCACGAGGCAGAGGAGAGAACGTCAAAAAAAAGGCTCACTGTCCAGTTCAAGTGCCTTCCAGCACCCGACCCAGCCTCGAAAAAACTCAGCCACAAGCATTATAGGCCTTACGCAATGTATTCGCGCCTGTCGCGTTCGGATTGAAATGAGTACGTTTGGACAGGGAATGGAGGCGTGGTAGCCTATCGGCGGCGGGCAAAGGCGGATCGGGTCGCCGGACCTTGCATGCCTAAAGTAACCTTTCAATGGCGGACGAAATCAAGCCCCCGCAATCCACTGTATCCTCCTCATCTGCGGGATCTTCCAAGGGGCCCCGGGAATCAGAAGAAGAGCAACTTTCCGCCCGCCGCCGGGTTCGATCCAGTGTGAGCACTACCGCCCTAGGCCGGAGCATTCTGGTGGCGGGCCTGGGATCGTCGCAAGCGAGCAGTGTGCAACCTGCAATATCGGGCGCCGAAAACTACACGGACGCTGAGGTCATGCTGCGCGTGAAAGCAGGGGACCAGTCAGCTTTCGACTTCCTGGTTCAGAAGTATCGGCGGCCGCTCGTGAGTTTCATGTACCGTATGGCGCGCAACACGGCAGCGGCGGAAGATCTTGCACAGGAAGTTTTTCTGCGGGTATACCGCTCACGTCAGTCCTATGAGGCTACAGCCAAGTTCACCACCTGGCTGTATCGCATTGCCACGAACCTCGCGGTCAACCATGCTCGGGACACTCGCAAGGAGCGGCCGGAAGTCACGCTGAGCCTGGACGAGCCGGATGAGGAAACTGGCACGACGATGGACCTGGCGGACGCTACCGTGACGGCCGAAGAAGCTTTGGTTCGGCGCGAGCGGTTAGCCGCGATCCGCGCCAAGGTCGAGGCCCTGCCGGAGCGGCAGAGGCTGGCAGTGATCATGCACAAGTATCAGCAAATGGATTACAAGCAGATTGCCGATGTCTTGAAGTTGAGCGAGTCGGCGACGAAATCGTTGTTGTTTCGGGCATACGAGACCTTGCGGGAACAGTTAAAAGGATTTGTCTAAGAAATGCACTTTTTGTTTTTTGGCGAAGTGACGGCAGCGAAGAGAGATTAAGGGGAGCACACGGTGATGAAGTGCAAGGAAATTCGGGAAGTAATGCCAGACCTGGCATCCGGGCTGATGGGAATGACTCCGGAAATCACCGGACATCTTGCAGGCTGCCCAGTGTGTACGGGAAAGCTGGAAGAGTTCCGGCAGACGATGGCCCTGCTGGACGAATGGCAGCCTCTGGAGCCATCGCAATATTTTGATGTTCGACTGCAGGCGCGCCTGCGTGAAGAAATGGCCAAACCGCAAGCGGGATGGTTGGAGTGGCTTCGGCGTCCGGTGCTGGCTGCGGCACTTACAGTGCTGGTCGGACTTGGCGTGGGCCTGTTCTTCACTCAGCGTAGCGCTACCTATAAGCAGCCGGGGCGTGACGAAACAGCCGTAGTCGAACCCCAGACAAATCAATCCGCAGAGCCGGGCACAGCCGTGAGCGATTTGCAGGCTCTGGACAAGAATCTCGATCTGTATGCCGATTTCGATTTGCTGGATGACCTGGAAGTGCAGCAAGATGTGACGGCAAATCCGTAACCACGAAGCGGGATCCCAGCGGGAAAAACAAGCGATCAGGGAAGTATCAAGGCGGGCGAATGCGGCGGATACATTTCGTGACGGCAGGGATGGCGGCGGCCGTGTTAGCGGTGGTAATCGCCGTGGTGTCTCCATGCCTGGCGCAACACGATAACCCCTACCGCCCGCCGCCTCCGCATAATCAATACCGCTCGCGTCCGCCTTACCCGGGCGCAGGGCATGCGGGCGATTGGCTTCGCCGCTATAGGAATGTGCCTCCCTGGGAGCAGGACCGCGCCTTGCAGAGCGATCCTGCATTCCGCCGTTTACCTCCAGAGCGGCAGCAGCAGTTGCGCCGGCAGTTGCAGCATTTCTCCATGCTTCCTCCGCCAGAACAACAGCGAATGCTGCATCGCATGGAAACCTGGGAGCACCTAACGCCGGAACAGAAACAGTGGGCGCGTCAGATTCACGGCCAAATGCAACAACTTCGGCCCGATCGGCGGCGCATGGTCGGAACGGCCCTGAACCACCTGAGTGCCATGCCTCCGGAGCAGCGGGAGCGCATCATCAATTCTGATCGCTTCAGAAGTATGTTCTCGCCCCAGGAGCGCGACATCATGCGAGAAGCGGCAAGGTTGCCGCTAGCGCCTCCGGAAAATCGCCCGCCGGAGGAGTAAGGTCCTGCCCCGCTTTTTTTCTGAATTTTCAATGGAAATCGTGCGAGACCGTTTCGGCTTTCGTGACGAACAGTGGCAATACCCGTTCTGCCTTCACCGAAATCACATTGTCTTGATTTTGCAGAATGCCTTCGATGGCGAGAAATCGCTCCGAGGCCAGCAGCAGTCGGTTGCGGTGAAAAAGGTCGGGAGTGATGATCGCATTGGCCACTCCGGTTTCATCCTCCAGGCTGAGAAACACAAAACCTTTCGCGGTGCCGGGACGCTGGCGCACGATGACGCAACCTCCGATGCGAAGACGCTTGCCGCTGGGAATGTCGCGGAGTTCACTGGCCCGGCGAATGCCCATGGCATTGAGCCATTCCCGGCGGTACGCCATGGGATGCGGGCCAACGGTGAGGCCGGTGCCGTGGAAATCAGCCACCAGGCGCTCTTCCTGGTTCATGGGCTGGAGCGGCGAAGGCGTATCCGGTTCCGGCAACTTTTCCAGCAGCGGCCCGGAGCCGCGCACCGCACGTTCCACCTGCCAGAGCGCGTCCCGGCGGTGAAGTGGCGAGTACCGAGTACCTGGTACCGAGTTGTGAGATTCCTTCACCCCTCGCATTCGCCCGGAGGTCGGAATGACAATGGTTTTACTGGGTACTGGGTACCCGGTACTCGGCACTGCATTCAGCGCGCCAATTTCTGCCAAAGTAGTAAGTTCATCCTTGCGCAGTTCTGGAACGCGTCGAGTAAGATCGTGAATAGAAGAAAACGGAGCACGCATGCGCTCGCGCACCAGCGCGTGAGCAGCTGCCTCGCGCAATCCACGCACGTAACGCAATCCCAGTCGTAGCGCCGGCGTCCCCTGCACAGCTGTTTTACTGGCCACTGACCACTGGCCACTGACCACTGCCTCTAACGTGCACATCCATTCCGAACACGTCACATCCACCGGCAACATTTTCAAACCGTGACGTTGCGCGTCTTTGGTGATCGTTGCTGGAGAATAAAAACCCATGGGCTGGTTGTTGAGCAGGGCGGCGGTGAAAGCGGCCAAATAATGGCACTTCAAATAAGCGCTGGCATAGGCGATCAGCGCGAAACTGGCGGCATGCGATTCCGGGAATCCGTAAAGCGCGAATGACGTGATCGAAAGAATGATTTCTTCCTGAGCCTTCGGTGAAATTCCATTCTGGGTCATGCCGGCGCGCAGCTTGGCTTCGATCTCGCGCATGCGCGCTTGCGATCGCTTGAACCCCATGGCACGGCGCAACTCTTCAGCCTCGCCACCGCTGAAATTTGCCGCAATCATGGCAATGCGCAGCAGCTGCTCCTGAAAAAGTGGCACGCCCAGCGTGCGAGCAAGCACCGGTTCGAGCGACGGATGCGGATACGTAACCTCTTCGCGTCCCTGGCGGCGCAACAGAAAAGGATTCACCATCTTTCCGACGATCGGCCCCGGCCGGATGATCGCCACCTGCACCACAATGTCATAGAAACGTTTCGGACGCAGGCGCGGCAGGCACGACATTTGCGCCCGGCTTTCCACCTGAAACAGCCCAATGGTGTCCGCCTTTTGCAGCGCGGAATAAACCGCGGCGTCATCCTGCGGAAGGTGCGCCAGATCGACTTCTTCGGGATAATGCTGGCGGACCAGTTCAATGGAATCCTTGAGCACGGCCATCATTCCGAGGCCAAGCAGATCGACTTTAATGATGCCCATGTCGGCGCAATCTTCTTTGTCCCACTGCACCACCACGCGGCCGGGCATGGAAGCAGGTTCGAGCGGAACGACAGAATCGAGTTGTCCCTGGCAAATAACCATACCGCCGGAGTGCTGGCCAAGATGCCGCGGCATATCTTGAACCGCAAGGCATAACTCGTAATATTTGCGCAGGCGGGGATGGTTGAGGTCGAGTCCTGCATCGCGGAAGCGGCGGTCGAGCGCATCGTTCTCATCGCGGAATTCCCAGGTAGCGACCGCGGCGGAAATCTTGGCGAGCGTTTCCGCATCGAATCCCAGCGCCTTGCCCATTTCGCGCGCCGCCATGCGATTGCGGTAGGTGATGACGTTCGCCGTCATGGCCGCGCCACGCTCGCCGTAGCGGTGGTAGACATACTGAATAACTCTTTCGCGTTCGTCGCCGCTGGGCAGGTCGAGATCGATGTCGGGCCACTCGCCGCGCTCTTCGGAAAGGAAGCGCTCAAAGAGCAGCTCCATGCTGATGGGATCGACGGCGGTGATGCCCAGCGAATAACAGACGGCGCTGTTCGCGGCCGATCCGCGGCCCTGCAGCAGAATGTTTTGCGCACGGCAGAAGCGCACCAGATCCCAAACGATGAGGAAGTAACCGGCAAGTTTTAATTTTTCGATCAGCGCCAGTTCGCGCTCAATCTGGCGGCGGGCGCGGGTTTGCATCTCGTTTGCGGCCCTGCCATAACGTTCCCGAAAACCTTCCCATGCGCGGTCGCGCAGGAACGAATTCATGGTCTCGCCTTGGGGAACGGGATAGAGGGGAAACTGGTAGCCGAGGTCGTTCAGCGTAAACTCGAGGCGAGAGGAAAGTTCGAGCGTATTGGCGAGAGCCTCAGGCAGGTCGGCGAAGAGTCGTTGCATCTCTTGCGGCGATTTCAGGTGACGCTCTGCGTTGCGTGCCAGTAGCCGGCCAGCAGTCGAGAGTGTGCGGTGATGGCGGATGGCGGTAAATGCGTCGCAAAGCTCACCATCTTTCGCGGTTGCATAGCAGACGCCATTGGTGGCGAGCAGCGGAAGATGAAGCGAGTGGGCGATGGCGATGGCAGTGCGGTTGCGAGATTCTTCTTCGCGGTGGAAATGGCGTTGCAACTCGATGTACACATTGTTTCGGCCAAACAATCCGATCAATTGCTCCACTTGTCTGCTGGCTTCTTCCACACCACCGTGCTGCAAAGTAGTAGCCAGCGGCCCGTCCGCGCCGCCGGTCAGGCAAATGAGGCCTTCCGCATGTTCTTCCAGTTCTTCTTCGCGGACCGCCCCTTCACCTTTTTTGGCGCGTAACTTCATTTTGGTAATGAGGCGGCAAAGGTTCTGATAACCAACGCGTGAGGAGACGAGAAGAGGAAGGCGAGAATTTCGAGATGAAAGATCAGCGCTGACTTCCGCGCCGATGTGCGCCTTAATTTCAAGTTTTTTTGCAGCCAGATGAAAACGCGGCGCACCGTAAACGCCGTCAGTATCGAGCAATGCCATGGCCGGCATGCCGAGACGGGCGCACATTGCCACCATCTCCTCTGGCAAGGACGAACCTTCGAGGAAGCTAAAAGCGGAGCGGGCATGAAGCTCGATATACAAGTTCTCAGTTCCCAGTTCTCAGTGAAAACCTCCCGGACTCGCGGGTCGTGAAGGTCTCAACTGAGAACTGAGAACTGATTTTTCAGTCATACGTTCCTTCCACGAACCAGCGTCCCTCCAACAGATCGTGCACCAGCCGGTAGAGAACAACTCCATCTGCATTTTGCAAAGCAATGTCCCACTCCTCGCGCGCCCAGGCTTCGCGCTCCCACCAGTCGCCGGAACTGCGCCAGGGGCCGGCTTTCCAGAGCACAGTGCCCTGCACTTCTTTTTTTTTCGTACCCGCCACGCGCGCCAGTTCCCCGTTCTCGAAAGTCACAGCGGCACGCAACGGCGGACGGAACATGCGCAGCGCGGCGACAGCGGATTTCTCTTTATCCTTTGCTGGTTCGGAAGTCTTTCGCGCTCGTCTTTCCGGCGCAGCTCCGGGCAAAAAGCGCTGCATGCGAAAAGCTTCAGCACGATGCGTATCCAACAATTCCAGCGAGCCCACGCGGGCCTCTCCGACCAGGCCGGCGATGCGCGCCAGCGTTAGTTCCAATTTTTCCGGTTCTGGCGACGGTGGCAGAAACAGCCCGCCCTGGGCCGATCGCGGCCGCGCCGGTTCCGCGAGCAGATGAATCTTTGTAATAGGAGCGCCCGGCGGATGCGCGTTCAAATCCAGTTGCAGCAGCTTGAGAAAAAGTTTGGAATCAAGCATGGGAAGGGGAAGACGAAGAGTTCGGCAGAACTTCCCTTGCCGGCCGGATACAAATTGCCGAGCTGATGATTGAGATTCTGTCGTGCTTTGTGCCGTATCGCTCTCGCTGGGAATCCCCACAGTGTCGGAGTGAGGGTCAACCCCGGTTAAATTCTGCAATTCCAGCGTGAGCCGCAATTCCTGCGTGTTCAACGCACGCGCGGCCAAGCGCGCACAAATCTGATCGAGCAGACGATTCAGCAGGAACGCCAGTGGCTCCAGCAGCACGATGGGGAATTCCAGTTCGATTGCTTCTTCAAATACCGCCGGGACTTCCTCCGGAACCAGCGTGCGCGAAGCCGCGCCTCGCGCCAGTTGCTGCCAACGCAGCCCCTCTTGTCCCAAACGCTCGCTCAGCGCAACTTCCGGCAGTGTGGCCAGAGACCGCAAATCACGCACGCCCCAACGCTCCAGTGTTTCGAGAAGGCGAACGGCTTCTTTTTTTTGCTCTCTCGTTTTTTCTTCTTCTTGCTGGAAAAATAAAACTTCAATCGTCAGTGAGCCGAGTTGTTCCGCTTCCTTTCCCGGCGGAATCACGGTCACAGCGGAAAACCCGCGGGCAGCGAGCACGGCAGCATCGGGATTCGAAGCCACAGCAACGTTCCGATCCAGTCCAAGATCTGTCGCGCATTGCGAGAGACTAAGGGCAATTTCTGGCAGCGTACCGAAAAGCGACTCCATCCCGGCAAGATCAAGAATCATGGTGTCAGCGCCAGCATCTTCCACACAGGGCGAGAAAGACTGCGCACAATCCAAAAGAGCGGCATGCGCTGCCGACTCCTGCAAAAAAGAGCGCGGACGCAGCGTCAACTCCGAACAAAGCTCCGCCTGGGCTTTCGTCATACCCGTGGCGATACCTACGCGGCCGGCGCTCTCATTCACGGCATAGATTTTTTCCAGTGGAGGCTGGCCTTCGAAAATAGCCACTGCCT
>JAUTWY010000183.1 GCA_030838305.1 Acidobacteriaceae bacterium | reverse complement strand
CTGGATGGTTTGATCGCCGACCGTGAACTGAATGTGCCAAAGGCCAACCATGGATTTGCCCGCATTGTCTCCGGAAGACGCAGAGTTCGGTTGGACCGCGCGGGATTGGCTATGGACGGAAGCAGCGACGGCTGCCATTGCGGACAGGGAATCGCCGCACGACGCTAACGCGCTCGCGCTAAGTCCAACCGTCAAGTCCCCAGCGACCGAAAGTGATTGTCGCTCCAGGCAAGCGTTGACCAGAGATCCTTGCTGAAGGTTTCTACAATTGGCCAGGAACGGATGAGCCCACCCTTTACGGCCCCACCAACACCTGTAACGCCGCCGGAGTCTGCAATCGCCGCTTGTAAATTGCGTTACGCTTGGCAATCTCGCCGTTCACGTTGACGTACACCACGTAAGCCCCATGCGGCAAATTCTCGCCAAAGGGCAACGCCATTCCAATCGTCCCCTTCTTCAGTGGAAAGTGCTGATAGCCGATCTCGGTAGCCCGTCCATCTTCCGCCACCGCTTTCACGTCAAACGTCAAATCTACGTCGTCGACGGTAGCATTCGTTACTTCCACACTGCCCTCGATCCGATTCGCATTCACGTGGGCAGGAACCTTCCACGCCACTGTGATCGCCTCTAGCACTTTGATCACGAATTCCTTCTGCACCACCTGCTGCGGCTTGCCGCCGTCCCGTACGGTGACCACAAATTGAAATTCGCCCGCCCGCTGAGCCTCGCCACGCAATACTCCGTTCTCATCCAAAGTAATTCCTGGAGGCAAAGCACCCTTCTCCACCTTCCATTGCAGCACCGGCACAAAGTTGCCTCGCGCTCGAAGATTCACTTGATACAGCCCGTGTGGATACGTTCCCGGCAACTCCCCCGGCTCAATCACCATTCCATTCTGATCGTTCTCTGTTGTCGCTTGCTCCGTTGTCGTCTGGTTGCGTGACTTCGCAGGCGCCGTCTCAATCGCAGTCGACGGCGGATTCTTCTGCCCCGCGCCCGCCTGCCCCAGCGCGGCCGCGCTCATCGCCAGCATCAGCGCGCCGATCACTGCCTTCCGGTATTCAACCCGCCGCAATCTCAATGCCCACCTCAGCAAATCCGTTCGTCAAGACCGCACCAGACAGCACATTGACTTTGTCATTCTGAGCGAAGAGTTGCGCTTCGCGAACGCGAAGCACAACCGCAGTCGAAAGCCTGCCCTGAGCAAAGCCGAAGGGGACCCCTTGCCCGCCTGCCCTGCCACTGGCCTGGCGAGGCATTTCTATCACTGACTATCTTCCTGCTCGCCCGACGCAAGGGTCTCCTCCAACCATGCTACCGGAATCCTCCTACCTCTTCACGATCGAGTGTCGAAACAACACACTCCAAAACGCCGCTCTACCGCCAGAATGTAATGATTTGTATAACTTGCATCCAGAACTTTTCTTAAGGGCCCCGCTACTTATTCCGATGGTTCGGGTTCAAAGCAAGAGAATTCATCTGTGCTAACCTCGAAACAAAGTGACCAGTTCCAAAATTGACCATCTCCTAGGGGGGAAGTTATGTCAGTAGGCAATCGAATTGCTCTGCTCTTCGCGCTCGCCGCGCTTACTTTTTTGATCGCCTGCGGTAGCAGCAGCTCGCCCAAAGTCGTACCGCCTCCCAGCGGCGGCTTCACCAACAGCAGCTTGAGCGGAACGTATGTGTTCTCGGCAGCCGGCACTGATGTCGCTAACGGAGCCTTTTTCGCGATCACCGGCACCATCGTAGCTAATGGCAGCGGCGGACTAACCGGCGGCTCATTTGATTTCGTCGACACAGTCCTGGGCATATCCACCGGAAACCCGGTCAGCGGCGGCAGTTACAACGTTACCGCGGATGGACGAGGTACGGCCGTACTGCCGGGGAACCTTGGCGTCGATTTTGTCCTCACTTCCAGTGCTCACGGCTTGATCATTCGTTTTGACAATGGCGGAACCGCCAGCGGCACTCTCGACCTCCAGGGAACAAACACCGCCATCACGGGTTCCTATGCCTTCAGCCTGTTCGGTGTCGACAACTTCGTCAACCCGCTTAACAGCGTGGGTGCCTTTACCGTTGATGGAACGGGCGCTATCACCACCGGCGTCCAGGATTTCAACGACCACTACACAATCTCCGAGACGGGCCTGACCAATCTACCGCTGACCGGCAGCGTGGTCGCGGGAGCAAATGGCGCTACCTTAACCACGACTTCTGTATTCGGTTCGTTGACCTTCGACGTTTTCCCCATTGATTCCAGCCATCTGAAATTTATAGAAACCGACGGAGTTAATTTCCTTGCCGGTGATGCCTTCACTCAGCAAACCACAATGCCGGCTGCCGGCCAACTCGTCTTCACCATGGCCGGATTTGACGTGAGTGGTTCCTTCTTCGCCTCTGGCGGCTATTTAACCTCTGACGGCACCAGCCAGATCACAACCGGACTGCAAGATATCAACGACATCAGCCTGGGCCTGGGCCAGACAACCGTCGCCACCAGCAGTTTCGCCGCCACCGGAGGCGGCCGCTTCACCCTCACCCTAAACGGCATCTTCAACGGCAGTTCGAGCACTGGGACTTACACATTTGCCGCATATCCCTCCGCTAGCGGCATTCAGTTGCTTGAGATCGACGGCTCCGGAATCACCAGCGGTGCCGCTTACGCCCAGAGCAGCACCTCCCTCAGCACTCCTGATGGCTACGCGTTGAACCTTACAGGTGCCGACAGCGCTGGCAATGAAGTCGATGAGGTCGCCGAATTCACGGCTCAAAACGGCACCGTGACAGGGATTGCCGACATCAACGATGGAGGATCCCTGTTCTCCAGACAGAGTCTCGGCAGCGGTACTTATGCCCTGGATACTCCTGCAACTGGCCGCGGTGTAATCTCAACCACGCAATTTGGCTTGTTCTTCTATGTCGTCGACAACTCGAATGTGATTTTCATCGAGAGCGACAGCAATCCCGTCGGCTTGGGAACATTCCAACTGCAGAATAGCTCCGGCGCCGCTGCGTCAGCAGCGACCGCTCAACGCGCGATATCGATGTTCCACCCGGTGCCTCGAACCCGCGCAGCCTTGCATCAGAAAATACGCTGACGCTTGCTGAAGGCTATGGGCGCGGCTCTCAGGCCGCGCCCTTTCTGTTTCTAAAAAGCAAGGTGTAAAAAGCACGGTGCACTTCTCTCCCTCTTCCTAATTCGGAACCGAGCAAACATACAGATTCGTATGGGGCCACGTCTTCAGGCGTGCCGCATGCCCCGCCCTGAAATTGCGCCTTGAGGCGCTGCTCACCTTCGTGACCTTAGTTACCTTTGAAGAATGACCTGTCTTCCCGCACAATCACATTAAGATCTTGCAATTACCGGAGACCAAGAGTGCTCTACCCACGCTGTCTGCGCATCTCCTTATTCTTGCTCATCAGCGCCTCGATGGCGTCGGCGCGGGACCTCGCTTTGGTTTCCAATAAATCCAACGCTGTCGCCGGCATGACCGTCCCCGACCTGATCAAAGTTTGCAAAGCCCAGAACAAGCATTGGCCCGATGGCAAGCCCGTCACGTTCATCATGCGCTCCCCGTCCGCCCCCGAAATGAAGTTGCTTTTGCAAAAGATTTACGAAATGCCCGAGGGCGAAGTCAGCGGCCTGATCGTTACCTCGAATCACGGACGCCCCAACCACCCCGCGATCCTGGTCGTCTCCTCCGACGAAGAACTCGTCAACAAGGTCGCGTCTCTCCCCGGTGCAATCGGCGTAGTCGATGTGTATTCCATCAACAGCAGTGTGGCAGTCGTTAAGATCGCAGGCAAACTCCCCCTCGAGCCCGGCTATATATTGCACGGCAATTAGGCTTCGTAA
>JAUTWY010000180.1 GCA_030838305.1 Acidobacteriaceae bacterium | reverse complement strand
ACCATCATCGCCCAATCCCGCTCCTGATAGGCCTTTTGCAGATCGTTCAGAGCTAGATCCTTCTCGTTGAGCGCAATGTGGATTACCGCTAAGTTATAAGCCGGGACAAACTCACGCTGCGCTTTATCCTCCAAACGCTGGAGAATTGTTCGCGCTTCGGGCTGGCGGCCTGCCGCAGCCAGACCATACGCGAGCTCGGTCCACCCAACGTTGCTGTCCGGCATGGCGTGCAGCACTTTCTCTGATTCCGCGATGGCCTCGCGGTACATTTTCTTCTGGGCATAGACACGCGCCAGCCAGAAATGCGTCCGATAGTATTCGGGATCGAGTTGCATGGCTTTCGTGGCCTGCTCGATGGCCCGGTCATAATCACGGGCATAGTAAAGCGTACGAACCACCTCGGCATTGTTGGGCAGAGAGAGCGGGTCCAGGCGCATAGCCTGATTGATCTGTTCCAACGCGTCCCCGTGTCGGCTGAGCGTCACGAGGGTCGCCGCGTAGAGGCGGTGCTCGCTGGAGTAGCTTGGGTTCAGCTCAATGGCACGCTTGAACTCGGCTTCTGCCTGAGACCAGTTCCAAAGCCCGAGCATGACATTGCCCAGCGCATTGTGGGATTCGGCCAACCCTTCGTCCAGAGTGACCGCTTTGCGAGCAGCGTCGAGGGCCTTGGATTCGCCGTCCTGTGGCGACATGGAATCGGTAACGACGAGGAAATAATAGGAGTCGGCCAGTCCGGAATAGGCTTCTGCGAAATTCGGATCGTGATCGATCGCCTGCTGAAAATGGACAATCGCTTTGCGATAGCCATCCACGGTAAATTGGTTTCCGAAATAGCGACCGCGCAAGTAGGCTTCATTGGCTTGCGGATCAAGAGGGAGCGAATGAGAGGAACTCCCGTGTGCGGGATTGAGCTTTATCCTTATCTGTTCCGCCACTGCCTTCGCCACTTCCTCCTGCACGGCGATGGAGCGGCTTATCTGACGGTCATAGCTGTGCGCCCATACATGCGACTGGTCTCGCGAGCGGATGAGTTGGACGGTGATGCGCATCTGATCCCCGTCGCGGCGAACGCTGCTCTCCAAGATGTAATCGGCGCCCAATTCTCCGGCAATTTGTTGCGCACTCTTGGAGGTGCGCTTGTAAGCCATGGAAGTGGTGCGTGCAATCACTCCCAGCTGCTCCGGGCTTAGCGATCCAAGTTGAGTAATGAGTTCTTCGGTCAGTCCATCACTAAAGTAGTCCTGGTTCGGATTTCCGCTAAGGTCCTCGAAGGGCAGCACGGCCAGCATGGTCTGATGCGAAGGCTGGGCAGTCAGCCGAGATACTCCCCGCCAGCGTGCAAAGAGAAGTAGCAAGAGCGCCAGCACCGCCGTGGAAATCAGAAAGACTGCGGTGCGGCGATGCCGCCGAGCAGCCAGGATGGCCCATGTGGGATTGCCAATAGCGCCCAGCTTTCGTTGTTCTGTGAAACGCCCGTGGAGGGAGGAAAGATCTGCTATGTCTTCGGAATTTGTTTGTTCCCTTCCACTGCGGGGCTGAGGTGCAACTTCAGGAGAAACAGCCTCATCCGACCATTCCACCTGGCCTATGAAGCGGTATCCACGGCGAGGGAGAGTTTCGATCCAGCGCGGGTTGGCAGCGGAATCGGAAAGGCAATCGCGCAGCCGCTGCACGGCGGAATTCAGGCCGTGGTCAAAATCAACGAAGGTGTCGTTAGCCCAGAGCTTGGCACGAAGCTCCTCGCGGGTGACCATTTCCCCCGGATGTTCGAGCAACAAACACAAGATCTGAAACGCCTGCTCCCCCATCTTCACTTTTGTCCCGAACTTCCGCAACTCAGCGGAACGCAGATCGAGTGCATAGGGGGCGAACAAGGCGATTCGCGGGGTGGTAACTTTCATGTCCGAAAGCCCAAGGGGGGAGGGGACTGCAACTGCAGGTGCAGCCGCACCATTTTGAGGCCTGTTCGAGCGCCAGTCAAGGAACTCCCATGGCTGGCATGGCTGGCCGCTTCCCCGACATAACACGCTTAGTAATGAATAACCTACACGGTGTTTTCAAACTGTTCGAGAGGTGATGCAATTTGCATTGCCGCAGTCCGGGCGGTTAAGCGATAAAGAGCCGCCTGGCGCACCGGATGCGGCCATTACCGGGGAGGACCAAAACGACCGAGGCGTTCGGAACTAGATTCCACAAATGACAAAGTTTCAACTCGGTTGGTTTGCTTTGTTAGTTGCGGCATGTTTCTCGTAAGTTTTTTCGGCGGCTACAGGCTCAGTCTGCACAAGCGAGGCATCGCGGCCAGATGGCCGTCCAATTTCAAAAGGAGAAGAAGGATTATGAATTTCACAAGCATTATGAAATCGAACCAAACTCGAAACTTCGTCAAGTTGGCTGCTTACATGGTCTTGACGGTTGGACTCAGCGCGAGCGCGTTAGCGTCGTGCGGCGATTCCCTGTCCGCGATGGCAGCCGGCGCTGCTTCCGTCCATAGCCAATCCCGCGCGGTCCAACCGAACTCTGCGTCTTCCGGAGACAATGCGGGCAAATCCATGGTTGGCCTTTGGCACATTCAGTTCACGGTCGGCGATCAAACCATCCAG
>JAUTWY010000154.1 GCA_030838305.1 Acidobacteriaceae bacterium | reverse complement strand
ACAATTCCTGCGGTCTTTCGACGACCGGCTCGCGGTTCTCGGTTATGAGCGTGATCCCGAAGGCAACGGCAAGTTTTTGCTCGGAGATTGGGATGAGACGTGGTCGTATGCATCAGCAGAATAATTCATCACAGAGCCACGGAGGCATAGAGAAAACCAGAAAATTAATTTCTTTCTTTGCATTTCTCTGTGACTCTGTGTCTCTGTGGTGAATTTGTTGGTCTCCAAATTATGAAGATTGAAGCCATCACTCTCCGCGAAATTCACATGCCGCTCGTCCATTTCTTCGAGACGAGCTTCGGACGTACCTACAGCCGCCGCATTCTTCTGCTCACGGCGCACTGCGACGGCGCAGACGGTTGGGGAGAATGCGTAGCCGGGGAGGATCCCTTCTACAGCAGCGAGTGGATCGAGAGTGCCTGGCCCACGATGACTCACTATCTGGCTCCTGCGCTGCTGGGACGCAACCTCGAGTCGGCGCGAGATTGCGCGAGTCTTTTCTCGAAAGTGCGCGGCCACCGCATGGCGAAAGCGGCGCTTGAGAATGCGCTGTGGGATGCCGAGGCAAAACAGAAGAACCAACCGCTATGGAAACTGCTGGGCGGGACGCGGACTGAAATCGCATGTGGAGTCTCGATCGGCATTCAGGATTCCGTCGAGCAGTTGCTCGACAAAGTTCAGGTCGAACTGGCGTCTGGTTATCGCCGCATCAAAGTAAAGGTGAAGCCCGGTTGGGACGTAAATGTGCTCGAGAAAATCCGGGCGCGTTGGTCTGACATCACACTCAGTTGCGACGCCAACTCTGCCTATACGCTGGATCAGGTGGAACACCTGCGCAGCTTCGATCAGTTCAACCTTCTGATGATCGAGCAACCGCTCTGGAACGACGACATTTTCTACCATGCCCGATTACAAAAAGAGCTGCGCACTGCCATTTGCCTGGACGAGTCCATTGTCAGCGCACGCGCTGCCGCCATTGCCATTGAGACCGGCGCATGCCGCATCATTAATATCAAAGTCGGCCGCGTCGGCGGATTCACCGAAGCCAAGAAGATCCACGACATCTGCCAGGCGCAGAAGATTCCCGTCTGGTGCGGCGGTATGCTGGAATCAGGCGTCGGACGGGCCCACAACATTGCTCTTTCCGCGCTCCAGAATTTTCACTTGCCAGGGGACGTTTCCGCTTCGAAACGTTACTGGAAGGAAGACATTATCGACCCGGAAGTGCAGGTTTCCCCGCAAGGCATGATTGCGATCAGCGAAAAGCCCGGAACGGGCTATCACATCAAAGAAGATCTCATTGAGAAATTGACGGTGCGCAAAGAGACGCTGCGCGCGGGCGCGTAAACGAGGGCAAAGGGAGTGGTTAGTGTGACCTGGTCTCTGCCTGCGCTGTTTCAGATTGGTTCTGCGCGAGCTTAATCTGTTCTGCCTTTAACATCTGAACGCCCTGCGCAAACGACGTGTCGGCGGGAACGCGCTGGAAGTCACTGAATACTTCATCCGAACTGATTGCGATCTTCTTAAACAGAAGAACCTTGCCGCTGAAATTCAGAGACATGTGTGAGATGTCCCATGATCCGTCTGCCAGTCCCTGCTGGTCCACAAGAAAATGTCCACCCCGGTCGAGATGTCCAAGGATCCCCCATCCAAAGTTGACTTCCTTGAAGAGGATGCCATCGATCCGCGCAATCCTTTGCGACTCGGAATCAATTAAAACCACACCACGCATGCCGACGAGAGCTTCTTCCACGCGAGAGGGCGGATGGTACGCGGGATTGGGCCAGAATTTTAAACGCGTCAGCCGCACTCCCTCGCGTCCCAGGCTGGCCGTGCCATTTTCCGAACCATCGTATTCAAAGAGGAAGGCGTCCGGCAAAGCCTTCACGATGCAAAGGGTGTGGTCAGCCTCTTCTTTTTCTTGTCGCCGTTTGCGCTCTAGCTGCTGGGGATTTCTCACCAGGGCCGCCAGCCGTCCTTCTTCCCCCTGCATTTGCTGGGCAGTGAGAGGCTTGTCGTTGTAAGCAATCGTCATGCCAGCCATGGCTTCTCGCGTCTCTACGTAAATTCTGGTCTGCGAGCCTTGCGCAAACTTCTTGTATTCGCGAAACATGTGCTTTACGGAGTTGTCGTTGGCGGCTGCCACTTCCTTTGTTACCGTGGCCCGCACCAGTGCGGCCGGAGCGGGTAACTGTTCGGCGGAGGCTGCCTGTGCTCCGGCAAGGTGTAAAGTCGCGCCCAAACCCGCGACTACCAAAACTATCGAAACCGCCTTAACCATCCCCGAAATCATGTAAACCCGCCTTCCTTAGTGTATCAATTGACCTTCTGCGTTCTCTATAGCGAAGTCGGTATGGTGAGGGAAGCAGTCGTGCCGCTTGCCGCACCCTCCGTGCCTTGCGTATAGTCGTTGCAGTGGGTGGCCCTTCCGGTTGTATCCCCAAATGCTTACTCCGGAGGAAACTGTCCCTGATTCGTTTGCGGCAGGAGAGCGTCCAAAATGAGCACACCGGCCAGCGGCTTGGCACAAATCGGTAAGTCAGTCTTTATCAAAGGCGAACTTTCGGGTAGCGAAGATCTGTACCTGGATGGTCAGGTCGAAGGCAGTATCGCGCTGAAGGGCAACAGTTTGACGGTTGGTCCGAACGGCCAGGTGAAAGCCAGCGTCGACGCCAAGGGCGTGGTGGTCCAGGGAAAGCTAGATGGCAACATTCAAGCCAGCGACCGCGTCGAACTGCGCAAGTCGGCCGTGGTTAACGGAGATATCAGTACCCAGCGCATCTCCATTGAAGAAGGCGCCTTCTTGAAGGGCAAGGTAGATATTCACCGAACCGATACGAAATAAGCTTCCGCCCCGGGCGATTGACGTCGACCAAGTTGGGGGGACAAGCAACGCCCAGAAGACTGCTTTCTCTGAGAGAATTACCCAGGGGCTATGAAGTTAGGATGTCGTCAGTCTCACAGAATTTCATGAAATTTTTTCGCGGTTCATCCGGACCGGATACCACTCCGGCGCAAGGTTCACAGAACTTAACCCGCCGCTCCAGCGGTCTGGGAGAATTATCGCGGACTTGGGAGTCAGCCGAGGGAATGTGCGTTCTCGATTTGGGGTCGACTTCCCCGAACAACATTCGTCACTTCACCGAACGCGGCCATCGAATCTACAGCGAAGACCTGCTCACCGCTTCGACCGACCCCGAACTCCTGATCAAAGATGAGGAAGGTAATTCCGTTCTCGATAGCCGCAAATTTCTTGCCGACAACCTGGTCTATCCCGCAGCGCAGTTCGACGTCATTCTGTGCTGGAATCTGCCGGACTACCTGGACGAGAGTCTGGTGAAACCAGTGGTAGGACGGCTGTGGTCACTGCTGAAGCCGGGTGGGATGCTGCTGGCATTCTTTCATACCCGCGATGCGGGTCCTGATTCTCCCTGTCACCGATTCCACATCGTCAACGCCGATACGCTCGAAATGCAGAAAATTGTGTTGCGGCGGGAAGCGCGCCGTGGCCCCACCGGGGCTGTCCATACTGCGGTCACGGATGGCTTCCAGCTGCAGCGCGTGTTCAACAACCGCCACATCGAGAATTTATTCCGCGACTTCGCGTCGATCAAATTCTTCCTTGCCCGCGACAGCATTCGCGAAGTGCTGGTAGTTCGGTAGTTTAGAGAATGCGCTTGAAAAGGGCGCGGTTTCAGCAACCACGAGTCTCACTGCTTCCACACAATCACGCCCATGCGGAACAGATAGTTGCAACTGATCTCCACTGGAATCTGTGGAGGAAGAGCAGACGCGAGCACGCTTCGAACTTCGCCCGGAACATAGGCGCGGCGTACTGAAGTTAATCCGTCCAGCCACGCGACCCGGCTGCGCATGATCGGAAAACTGGCATAAACCAACGCAAGGTGCAAAGGGTGCCGGATGAGGTCGTTGATTAGCAATGCCCGCCGACTCACCCGCAAACCTTCCCGCACGAACTGAGCCAGCGGCTGCGCGTTCAGATGATGGGCGAACAGGCTGCAACTTACCAAGTCAAACGCTCCATCGTGAAAGGGCAGGGAAAGCGCATCGGCGACAACGGCGGGACGTCTTGGAATGCGATTTCCGTGGCCTCGATTTCGTCCAGGAAGGTGGGACGGCGCCCGGTCAAGCAGTGTTACATCCAGCGTGATTCCACGTCGAGCGACCTCGGCAGAAGCTTTTTCTGGGACTTCGCCCAGTCCAGCAGCCACTTCCAACAATGAAAAGCTTTTCGCTCCGGTCACTTCAGCAACACGCTCCACCATCTTCCGCGTGGTGGCTATTCCGCCGAACCAGCGGTTGACCCTGCCCAGAACGGCGAGTGCGCCTTGAACGTCACGAGCCGAACAGCCGTCGGAATCGAGAATTTCCTGTGCGTCGACTCGCTGCATGGAAGGTTGCCGGTTGCCGGAGTGCGCTCAGAGCCTAAACTTCAGCCAACTCTTCTTCCAGCAACTGCTTGTTATACAGGTCGCTGTAGTAGCCGTTCAAGGCGAGCAGTTCGTTGTGCGTGCCCGACTCGACAATCCGTCCCTCGTGCAGCACGGCGATTCGGTCGGCATTACGCACCGTGGAAACGCGGTGGGAGATGAAAATTGTGGTGCGTCCCTGCATCACTTCGCGCAGGTGGTTGAGAATCTTGTCTTCGGTATGGGTGTCGACGCTGGAGAGAGCGTCGTCGAGAATAAGAATGCGAGGGTTGCGGATCAGCGCGCGGGCGATCGCGGTGCGCTGCTTCTGACCCCCAGAGAGCGTTATGCCGCGTTCTCCGACCATGGTTTGGTAACGCTCGGGAAAACTCTCGATATCGGTTGCGATGTTGGCGGCTTCCGCTGCCTGATGAATCTCCTGATCCGTTGCCGATTCGACGCCCAGAGCAATATTTTCGCGAATGCGGTCACTGAACAGAAAGGTTTCCTGCGGAACAAAGCCAATACTCTTGCGCAACGACGCCACGGAAAACTCGCGGATCGGCCGGCCATCCACCAGGACCATGCCGGGCGCGGCGTCATAAATTCGCGGAATCAGATCGACCAGCGTAGTTTTCCCCGAGCCGGTCGGACCGACGATCGCCATGCTGCTACCAGCCGGAATTCGCAAGTTCAAGTCTCGCAGTACGGGCTTGCCCTGGTATGCAAAATTCAGCCCGCGGAATTCAATTTCGCCTTCCACTTCACGATCGACCGAGCCCGGTTCATCCTCAATCTCAGGAGGCTCGTGCAGAATTTCATTGAGCCGGACTAGTGAAGCCGTGCCCCGCTGAAAAATATTAACCACCCAGCCCAGCGCGATAATGGGGAACGTGAGCTGCATCATGTAGATGTTGAAAGCGGCGAAGCCGCCAATTTCCATGCGGCCCGCCAATACTTCGCCGCCACCGATCCACAACACGAGAACGATCGCCAAACCCAGCATGAATTCCAGCGTGGGCCATAGCATGCCCATCAGCCGCACCAGCTTCAGGCTGCGCGCAATGTATTCCTGGTTCGCGGTTTCAAAGGCCGCGATCTCCGCTTCCTCCTGTACATAAGCGCGGACCACGCGGGCTCCAGAGAAATTCTCCTGCGCCCGTGCCGAAATGTCGGAGAACATCGCCTGGATTCTTTCGAACCGCTCATGAATCCGGCGCCCGAAGTATTGGATGACCACGCTGACCACGGGCAGCGGCAAGAACGCGTAGAAAGTGAGCTTGGGACTGATACGCACCATGAACGAGAGCGCCGCGGCAGTGAACACCAAAGTGTTCGCCGAGTACATAATTGCCGGGCCCAGCAGCATGCGCACCGCGTTCAGGTCATTCGTCACCCTGGCCATGATGTCGCCAGTTCGCATGCGCTGGTAATACGAATAGGAAAGTGTTTCCAGATGCGCGAAGAGGTCGTTGCGCAGATCGAATTCAATGTCGCGCGAGATGCCGATCACCACCCAGCGGGTCAGGAACAGGAAGATGCCCCGGACTGCTGCGAGCTCCAGCATTTGCAGGGCAAAGTGCAAGAGTTTGGCGGAGGTGACTCCGGTATTGAGATCGTCCACGGCGTGGCGGATTACCTGCGGCAGAAGCACCCATGCGCCATTGCTCAGGAAAATGCAGAACACGCCCGCCACAAATCCCCAGCGATAGCGCTTGAGGTAAGGCAGGAGCGGACGCATACTTTTCGGGATCATGCAGGTTGTGTAGATGAAATTCTAGCAGGCCGGGGTGCAGGGATTCATAAGGGAAGGGAAGCCTTGGAAAATCATTGACCACGAAGGACATGACCATTCACCAAGGACTGCTTCTCAGGTTTACTGCGTGAACCTTCGTGATTAATTGCTCTTGCGGTTTCGCGCCGCCTGATTCGAAAGATATCCCGCCCGAAGGTGATTATGCTTACAGCCGCCAAAACTAGTGCCCAGGAGGCGAAGAAGAGCCATCCCGCGTCGAAGATGAATGCCTGAGCCATCTCCATAACGTCACTCCAGAACAGGGGCACCGATAAAATGGCGCGGGGTTAAGGGAGAGATCAACCCCGCGCTCCCGCCGCACTACTCCTGCGGCATACTCGCTGGCGAGCTCTGCATGTGTTTTTGCATACGCGCTTCGCGATTGGCCTCAAACTCCTTCATCTTGGTCTGCTGGTCCGGAGTCAGCAACTGAAACAGCTCATTGTGAATCCGGGTTTCTTGCACTTTCAGTTGCACCAGGGTCTGCGCTTGCTGCGCGACGACAGCTTGAACCTTGGCTTCATCGTAGGTACCTTCCTCATACTGCTTGAGCTGCTGGTCCATCTGGTGAATCTGCTGCATCAGCGGTTTCATGGTTGAATGCTCTTTATGCATCACCGCTTTCATCTGTTCACGCTGGGCATCGGTGAGATCCAGATACTTGGCAAAGAAGCCCATCATATGGCCTTCCATACCAAATCCATGCCCGTGTTCATGCCTGGGTGGAGGCGGAGTTGAATCCGCAGTTTGTGATTTGCCGACGGCAGCGCCTAACGTTACTGCGAGCGCTGCTATAAGGAACCGAAAACGAATCGATTTCATAAGTTTCACTCCTGCCTTCTGAAGACCGGTTCCTTCCCGGAACCTGGGACTTTTCCGTACACTGATACAAACACTATCCGCTGAGAAAAGTGGTAAAAAGTCGGTCAATCCGAGTAAAGTTTTGTCAAAGGTTAAGCCTGCGCTGAATAAGGGTTTGACAATTCTTTACCCTGAGCGGCGTGCCTGCTGGTGCACAATGAAGAGAGCGAAGATGGAACGCATTCTTATTATCGACGACGATGTTGAACTGTGCACGCTAGTGAGCGAGTACCTGCAAGCCGAGGGGTTTACGGTTGAGGCGGTGCACGACGGTGAGAACGGTCTGCAACGCGCCGCTGGCGGCGGATATCTGCTCGTAGTGCTGGATGTAATGCTGCCCGGCATCAATGGTTTCGAGGTGCTGCGCCGTCTCCGCGCAACCTCCCGATTGCCGGTGCTGTTGCTCACGGCGCGCGGGGAAGATGTGGACCGCATCGTCGGCCTGGAAATCGGCGCCGACGATTACCTCCCGAAACCCTTTAATCCGCGAGAACTGGTCGCCCGGATTCGCGCCATCTTACGCCGCACTCGCGGCGATAAGGCCGTTTCATCGGCCCCGGAAATTGTCCGTGTGGGGGAGATTGAACTGGATCCCGCAACCCGCAGCGTGCGTCGCGACGGCCAACCAGTCGACCTTACCTCAGTTGAATTCAATCTGCTGGAAGTGTTGTTGCGCGAAGCCGGCCGCGTAGTTCCGCGCGAGCGTCTGGTGAATGCCGTCCTCAGCCGCAAGTTCTCGCCCTTTGACCGCAGCATCGACATGCATGTGAGCAAAGTCCGAAAAAAACTTGGCGACACTGACAACGACGAGCACATCAAAACGATTCGCGGTATCGGTTACATCTTTGCCCGGCCACGGGACAGAACGGATGACAAGGCTGGGGAAAAGGTAAAGGTAAAGACCACGTCATGAAGAGCCTGTTTCTCAAAATCTTCCTCTCCTTCTGGCTGGCGCAGGCTTTATTCGTTGTGCTCGCGATTGTCGTGACCCTGGCATTTCGGCCGCGAATGTCTAGTTGGGAAGCTCTTCTTGCAAATTCGCTAAACGAGTCAGTAAATGCTTACGAGCAACGGGGCCATGACGGGCTCAGACAATATCTAGACAATCTGGAGAGCACCCAGCACGTTCGCGCGTTTCTATTCAACGAAGATAAAGAGGAAGTTTCGCGCCGCGGCGCTCCGGAATGGGCGGTGCGTGTTGCCGGCGGCGGTCCGAGAACGCCGCGTGAAGGATATTTCTTTCCTGCTCCTCCGCCGGTGTTGCGCGATTCCCGCGCTTCTTCCGATGGATTGCACCGCTACACGCTGATTTTGTCGCCTCCACCGGGACCGCGCCTGTTTCTGGGGCCGCGCGGATTGCCCATCCCCGGCCTGATCATCGCTGTTATCTCTTCCGGGCTGGTTTGCTACCTTTTGGCCTGGTTCCTGACCATGCCGGTGGTTCGGTTGCGCGCCGCCACCCGCCAACTCGCCGCCGGTGACCTTACTGCGCGAGCCGGTGCGCCGAATGCCCGCAGACGCGACGAAGTTGCCGGTTTAATGCGGGACTTTGACGCCATGGCGGAGCGGCTGGAAAATCTGGTAAACGCACAGTCCCGCCTGCTCAACGATATTTCCCACGAACTCCGCTCTCCTCTGGCCCGGCTGAATGTAGCTTTAGGCCTGGCTCGGCAGCGCGCCAATGAAGACAGCGCCGTCATGCTCGATCGCATCGAACTCGAAGCGGGACGCCTCAACGAGTTGATTGCGCGCCTGCTGACTCTGGCGCGAATGGAAGACGGCGAGCAGCGGATTCCCTCGAGACCGGTGTTGCTGGATGAGGTTGTGCTCAACGTGGCTGAGGATGCGGAGTTCGAAGCGCAGGCCAGGCATTGCCATGTGAACAGCCAAATTTCCGCCGGAAGCTGGGAAGTGCGCGGCGATGCCTCTTTACTGCACAGCGCGATTGAGAACGTGGTGCGGAATGCCATTCGTTACACCCGCGAAGGCTCGATGGTTGAGATTCATTTGGAGAGGAAGAAGAGCGCTGCCGGAAGCGAGGCCGTGGTTCGGGTTACTGATTGCGGCGATGGCGTCCCGCCCCATGCGCTGGAAAAGCTGTTTCAACCCTTCTATCGCCTGGATGATGCTCGCGGCCGGCAGACGGGCGGCGTTGGCCTGGGCTTAGCCATCACGGAGCGCGCCGTGCGCTTTCATGGCGGACGAGTGGCGGCAACCAATCGAGCCGAAGGCGGGCTGATGGTTGAGATTCACCTGCCTCTTATGCCGGGAAGCTTCAGTGCGGAACCGGCTCCGGAAGTAGTTCCCGCAAGCTTGATAAGCAGTGGTCAGTGATCCGTGGCCTGTGGTCAGCAGAACCAGCAAGATTCGACTGATCACCGATCACCGACCACTAGCCACTGACCACTGACCACTGCTCTCAGGCAACTCGCCACCGCTCTCGTGGTTCCAATAACTCCGAGAGCCGGTTTGCTCTTCCCGCGCATTCCTGATACATAAATGGATGGCCATTCCCGCCTTCAGATAGCGTCCATGCCCGGTTTGGGGCGGCCGGGGAGTGCATCAGTACGCTCACAGGAGATAAAGCGAAGAATGCGGACAAGGTTTACCTGGATTGTGGCGGTTCTGGCTCTGCTTGCAGTCGGCTTCTTAATGGCCTGCAGCACCAAGTACAAGTCTTCTTCCAATGGCCTGGTTGTGGTGCCCAGCCAGGGTTCGGGGGTGATGCAGACTTTCAGTCTTAGTCTGAGCAACGGCCATGTAGCGCAGATCAACAATAGCGCCGGCCCACCTACGCCGGGATTGCCGGGGCAGGTGATTCTTGATCCGGCGGGAACGTTCGCGTATGTGGCGAGTACCGTTAACTGCACTCCCACCCTTGATGCAAATACTTCCCTGACTGCCGTGCAGGGCGCGATTGTGACTTACAAGATAAATTCTGATGGTAAATTGGCTGCTGGGTCTACTCAATATTTGAAAGGCAATCCCTCATACCCCATCGATTTCCCGACCTGTGGTCTGGACGATACAACTAACCCGAATGCAGGCAGCCCGCCGGCGGCCATGGCCATTGATTCGTCGGGAAAATTTCTTTTCGTAGCCACCGCGCCGGGGAGCGCCACGTACACCACCAATCTCGATACAATCCCGGTCTCCACAATAGCAACGTTGGACTCAGTGGGAATTGCTGTGTTTGCGATCGGCAGCGATGCCACCCTGACCGAGGTCGCGGGCTCGCCCTTCTCCCTGCCCCTTGAAGCGGGCGGCGGTGGAAGTCCATCTCCATCCGCTTTGGCCGTGACGCCGACTGTGTTTCCAATTCAGTTTGCGGCTTGTTCCGGGCATCCGGCCCCGACAACTGAGAACCTCTATGTAACGGATTCCGTGAACAACGTGCTGTTGAATTACTCGGTTTCTTCCGCTGGCGTCCTGATGTTGGTTCCAGCTTCGCTGTCGGAGCCGGGAGTTCTGACAGGGACTTTGCCATCGGGCGTCGCAGTCGACGCCTGCGGTCAATTCGCTTACGTTGCGAACACCACCTCAAACAGTGTCAGCGCTTTCACGATCTGCGCCGCGGTTTCTCAGAACTGCCAGCAGGCAGACTACAGCCTGCAACCGGTCACAGGTTCGCCTTATGCTGCCGGCGATTTACCGGGGCCCATCGCCATCGATCCATTCGCGAAGTACGTATACGTAGTGGACCGCGGTTCGGGCCAAGTCTCCGGATTTCGCATCAGCCCATCGAACGGAGCGTTGACGGCAATCTCCGGGACGCCTGTCGCAACGAATTCAGGGTCAAACTCGATTGCGATTCGCGCTGATGGCAGCTGGATCTTCGTGGCTAACTTCAACTCCGCCACCGTCTCGCAATATGCCATCACGCAGGCCACCGGCGGGCTGACCCCGCAAGCTCCATTTACCACGCTCAACCAGCCGACGGGAGTTGCGGTGAAGTAGTCCGGGATTACGTCGGAATTTTCAGAATAAGATACGCGCCCGCCAGGGCGAAGATCAGGTCGGGCGACCATGCGGCCAGGGCTGGCGGCAACTGGCTGATGTCGCCCATCGCCTCAAACAGCCGCGACACTACGGTATAAACCACGGCAATTCCCACGGCGACCGCCACTCCTGTGACCGCGCCCTTCTTTGCCGCCGACATGGAAAATGGAATGGCAAGCACGGCCATGATCAGCGTGATCAGCGGGTAGGAAAGCTTCTTATTTAATTGCACCCGGAGCCGAACCACGTCAAAGCCGCTTTGCTGCAAATCGCGGATGTAGTTACGCAGCTCCTCATAGTTCATCTCGGAATATTGCTTCACTTCTTTCTTGAAATACGACGGATTTTCGCTTAGCTCAGGAAAGGTGGAAACATCGAAAGTATGATATCCCCCGATGGCGGCGCCTTGTAGCGTGCGCTGCCAGCCCTGTTGGTAGATCCAGCGGTTCATGTTATCCGACCAATGCGCGCGCTCGGCGTGAATCCGTTGGCTGATCGCGAACCTGGCTGGATCAAGTTGAAAAATGGTGAGATTGGCGAACTGGTCACGGTCCGCGTCAAAGAACTGGTAGTAGTAGATGTCATTGTGCTGGCCGAAAATCCACCGGCGATCTGGACGCAGATAAGTTTGCGCCGGCTTGCCCTTGATCTGGTTATGCAGCGCTTCCTGGCGCTTGTTGGTATGGGGCAGGTAGAACTGGTCGACAAAAAACAAGCTTGCCGCCAGCACCGCCGCCGCGAACAATACCGGCGTCACGATGCGATAGACGCTGGTTCCCGTGGCTTTGATGGCGGTGATTTCGTTGGCGCGGTTCATCAGTCCGAAAGTGATCAACACCGCCAGCAGCATGATCAGCGGCGCAACGCTGTAGAGCAGGTAGGGAGCGACATTGAGCAGGTACGCCGCCACCACGAGCGCGGGCGTCTGATTGCGCAGGATGTCTCCCAGCAATTCGAATAAGGTGAAGACCAAAAGCAGGACGAGGAACGTGGAAACAATCATTCCCAGGTAGACGAAAAAATCACGCAATACATAGTCGTCGATCAGCGTGGGGAAGCTGGCGCTGAAGACCCGTCGCCGCGTGGAAGCGCGTTCGAACGCGTTGCCCGTGTCTCTGCGTCGCTGTCTTCGTTCGTTCCCGAGCACGTTCGCGGGAAGGGAGTCGCGCTTCCAGGGAAGTTTGATCGCCGAGAGCGCGAAAGGTCGACGCTCGGCTTGCCAGAGCAGGAACAACGCTGCGGCAAAACAAACCAGGTCGGCTAACCAGGCTCCGAACGCTGGGCTCACCTTGCCCTGCTTGGCCAGCGACACTCCGATCAGCGAAACGAAATAGTAGGCGAAGACCAGTACAATGGTGAGCACGAATCCGCCGGACTTGCCGCTCTTCTTCGAAGAAAGTCCCAGAGGAATTCCGACCATGGCCAGTACCAGGCACGCCGTGGGCAAAGCGAAGCGGCTGTGAAATTCGATGAGGTACCAGCGCGCCGATACGGGATCGACACTCGCCGCACGATCCTTCAACGCCCAGGTGCTGACCGCTTTGACCGGAATCTGTTCTTCCGCTTTGTTTTCAGAAGAAGGCAATTCGATGGGAATGTCAGTCTCGTGAAAGGTGGAGATCTGGTACTTGTCGGCTTCTTTTTGATCGGTTTCATGAGTGGAACCACCGACGAGATGGAGATGTAGACGATCCCGCCCCTCGGCGACCAGGATGCCTTCGCGGGCCAATGTAATGCGCGGGTTGGCGGCGTCTGAGATGTCAGCGAGAAACACTCCCTTCCAAACCGCGGCGCCCTGGGCGCTGTGCACATCCTGCACGTAGAGCACGTACTTCGGAAAGCCTTCATAGAAAACCCGCGGTTGTACTTCAAAAGAAACTTGCGAACCCTTCAGTTGATCCTCAAGGTGACCAAGCGAAGCCAGCGATTTGGGTGCGAGGTAGAGTCCGTTTAGCAGGGCCACGCCCCAGGCGGCCGCAACAAAAATCGCAAGCACGCGGCCAAAGTCCCATACGCCCATGCCGCTGGCGCGCATGGCCGTGATCTCGCTGTCGGCAGCGAGACGGCTTAGTCCGATGAGAATGCCAACCAGCACGCTCATCGGGATGGTGTAGGTGAGAGCGAGCGGCACCGTATAGAGGAAAATCTCGGCGACGCTGGGCAGAGGCGCGCTAGCCCTTACCACAAGTTCCAGAATTCGTCCCAGATCGCGCGTGAACAATACAAAGGTGAAGATCGCCGCGCCAATGATGGCGTGCGAGGTCACTTCACGCAGAATGTAGCGGGTAAGAATCCGCATGGGAGACGCACTTCTCAGGGCAGTCTAGCACGAGGTTTGGCGGGGTTGACTCGGCAGCTTGAGTCTAAGTCAACCACCAGAGTCTCGAATTTTTCAGACCAGCGCTCCTGCACCGGCAGCGCGTCAATACGCTGGATGGGTTCTCACCCGATTGCCTCACCCCATCACCTTCTGATAAGGTGCGCGGCAACGGATTCTAGGAAAAACATGCCCATCACCTGTCCCCATTGCGCCGCCTCAATGCCCGATGCCGCTGCCTTTTGTCCTGGCTGCGGCCGCGCCATGCTCCCGGTCACGCGCGCGCAAGGCATGGTGGGCGTGCTGCCCGCGACACTAGCCGGAGCTTTGGCTTACTTTGTACTTCCGGCTATCCTATTTCTGCTCGTCGAGCCGTACAAAAGCAACCGCTTTGTGCGGTTTCATTCCTTTCAATGTATTGGGATGTGCCTTGCCGCCGTGGTTACTGGAGCCGTTCTTCGAATTGCGGGATTCGCGTTGTTCTTCATTCCAGTCCTCGGCCATCTGCTCGTCTGGTTGGTATCGATGGTGGTGAGCCTGGCGTTTTTCATGATCTGGATCGTGCTGATTGTGAAAGCTCTCCAGGGCGAGATGTTCAAACTCCCTCTCGTCGGCGATTTTGCTGAACAGCAAACTTCTGCGGGCTAAGTTGCCATCCTGGCACGCAAGTTGGCGATGTTGTTAGCAAGTTGGCGATTGCTTACTGCGCGATTTTCTGGTATTTTGCCGCAGCGTTGCATGGCACCCAAGTCACGCAGCCTAGCGGAAAGATTCTCGACGAAAGGGAGGACTCGAATGGCATTCTGTAACATGTGTGGTGCAAGGATTGCCGATGGCGCGACCACGTGCGCGGCGTGCGGCGGTGGGGCCACGGTCGCGCCCGTCGTTGCTGCCTCAGGTTTGGCTGACAATGTGGCCGGCATGCTGGCCTATGTGACCTTCATTCCGGCGATCGTCTTTTTGGTGACCCCGCCCTACAATCAGAGCCGGTTCGTCCGTTTTCACTCCTTCCAAAGTATTTTCTTCTGCGTGGCGATAGCTGCCATTCAGATTGCGCTTTCGATTATGACCGTCGTCCCGTTCCTGATTTTCATTACTGCTCCTCTGCATGTATTGGTCGCTTTAGCAGCGCTGGTTGGTTGGATTATTCTGCTGCTGAAAGCTAACCAGGGCCAAATGTTCAAGCTGCCCGTGATCGGCGACCTGGCGGAAAAACAGGCTGGCTAGGACTGGATTGCTAACAGAAAGTCGACACTGACTACCGCATTCCCTTGGATCGGAACACGGGATTCATTTGTGAGAACGCTGCGTCGTCGGCGGGATGAGCGGGATGAGCCGGCGCCCTTGACTTTCTTCCTCTAAACTGTCATTCCTATTAGCTTTTACCTTGCTCCCGAAGAGCGGCGGATGCGGCCTTGCGGGTGGCGGGAATTCTGTTCCACTGGGGCGTTCAGTGAAGGTCAAAGTCTTTTACCACGACAAGTGTTTTGATGGTGCTTCCTCCGCCGCGCTGTTCTCCCGCTTTTATCACGAGCGGATTCGCGAAGACGCCGATTTCACCTTCTCCGGCCTCTTGCATCGCGCCGGGGCGCTGTTTAACGAATCGGATTTTGATGGCGACGAAAATGCCATTGTCGACTTCAAATACTCCAGCTCGCCCAAGATTACATGGTGGTTCGATCATCATGAGAGCGCATTTCTATCGCCGGCCGATGCCGCGCACTTCGAGCGCGACCAGAGTAATCGAAAGTTTTATGATCCCGCCTTCAAGTCTTGCACCAGTTTTATAGCCATGATCGCGCAACAGCGCTTTGGCTTCGACCCAGCTCCCGTAGCCGACCTTGTGCGCTGGACCGACATTATTGACGGCGCCCTTTATTCCGACGCGAAGACAGCGGTGGAGATGCGGGAGCCCGCGATGAAGTTAACCATGGTCATCGAATCCGCGCCGGACCAGCGCTTTGTTCCCAACTTGATTCCCCTTCTCGCCACCAAGTCGCTAGCGGCGATTTTGGAGGAACCCTTCGTAGCTCCGCTTCTGCCGCCACTTCTCCGGCGCCACGAGATCTCCATCGAAATCCTCAAACAGCGGGCCGAGTGCATCGACGGAACGATTTTCTTCGATGTCACCGATCAAGATCTCGAGGGCTACAACAAGTTCGTTCCCTACTATCTGCATCCCGAATCCATCTATAGCGTGGGACTTAGCAAGAGCAGCTTTCGGGTAAAAGTTTCGGTCGGATCGAACCCGTGGGCGCCCGAGGAGCCGGTGGTCAACCTGGCCAAGATTTGCGAGCGCTATGGAGGAGGCGGCCACGCGCGCGTAGGTGCCATTTCTTTCAACGTGAACCAGCACGCCGCCGCCATCCGCGCTTCTCGCGAAATTGTGAGTGAGCTTCGGGGCGCAGTTCGCGCCGGAAAACGCGGAACAATCTAGCTGTATGTGCGGGGAAAAGAAACGAAGGATGCCGGGAGCCGTGTTACCCTGAGGGTTCCTCGCACGCTGCATGCTCTCGTCGGCAACGAAAATCGATTCTCACCGCGCCCGAAGAAATCTGCTGCGGGCGGTTGCCAGCCTCGAGTTGATCAAGGGCATCCTGGTCTTGCTGATCGGTCTGTGCGCAATTCTTCTTGTGCGCAAAGATGCGTGGGTCATGGCCGAGAGCCTGCTGGCGCTGTTCCACATCAGCACCGATCGCCACGCGGCGCAGGTCTTTCTTGATTTTGCCGACAACCTGACCGACACTCGCTTGTGGGCGGCGGCAAGACTCGCATTGGTTTATTCCGCTCTGCGCTTTGCCGAAGGCTATGGCCTCTGGAAAGAACGCACCTGGGCCGAGTGGATTGCTTTCGGTTCCGGTACTCTGCTTCTCCCACTCGAGATCCGACAACTCATGCGCGGCATCACTGTGGTGCGCTCAGTGGTATTTGCAGTCAATATTGGAATCGTTTTCTATATGTTGTTCCTACTGCGCGCCGGCCGTCGCGAGCGGCGGCAGCAACGGTTGACCGAGGCCGACACCCGCGACCAGCACGGCAATTAGGGTCCAACGACTCTGGCCATAAACCTTTCCCATGCAGCATAATTAGTGGCTGGGATTTCTTGCGGAGGTTTTTATGCGCGGTTCTTCTCTTTGCGCTCTGCTGGTTCTTTCAACTGCTACATTCGTTACCGGTCAGGATACAGACTTTGCCAGCGGTCCGCAGTATCTGATGAATGGCTCGCCCCTGTTCGCGCGTCCTCTTTCCACGCCGTCGCTTTCGCTGGCTGGCCCAGCTCCCGAGATGGGCGCGAGTAGTGCGACGGATGGCCTGACCGTTGGAGCTGACAACCAAACCCCTTCGCTGCAGCCCTTTACCGAACCGAACTTGTTTCCCATTTACTATGGCAGGCCTTCGACGAGTGTCATCGAGATCAGTTTTGCCGAAACTTCTTCCGAATATCCAACAGAGCTTCCAGCCAGCATTCTGGATACCGGAGTTTCACAGGTGACCACTTTGCAGGCGCTTCGCGAACGGGGCCATGGAGAAACCCTGGGAGGAGCGGCGGCGTATGTGAAAACAATCGCAGGGGGCGCGGCCCGCGTTTATACGAATGCGGATATCGATCGACTGCGCGGCGGAAGCTAGCCGAAACGCTCGAACAAAAGCTGATCGGGACTAGACGCGGGCAAAATCGATGTACCCATGCTGCACGTCAGTGCGAATCAGTTTGACCCGCACCTTGTCTCCCACATCAACTCCCTGCTGTCCCTGAGCCAGCAATCCCTCGACGTGCGGCCGCAGGATGCGGACAAATGTTCCATGCGGGGTTACGCCGGTCACCACGGCGTCGAACGCAGCGCCGATGCGGTGCTCCATCGCCGCCGCTGCCAGACGCTTGGACACCTCCCGCTCCACTTTTTTCTCCGCATTTTCTTTCTCAGTACAGTTAGCGGCAATCGCGGAAAGCTCGTCGTCCGAATATGGATTTGGACGTCCCGCGAGCATTGCCTTTACCAATCGTTGTGTCACCATGTCAGGGAATCGCCGATTCGGTGCGGTCGAGTGCGTGTAATCCTGCACCGCCAGCCCAAAGTGTCCCGGGGTGGGATCGCCCGGACGTTCAAGAACGTATTCTCCGGGACCAATCAGTTTGATCACGGCCAAAGAGAGATCAGCAAAATGATCCGGGTCCGCCGTCTTGCGTTTGATCAGAAAATCGTTAAGCGCTTTGGAGTCTGGCTCGGCCGGAAGTTTTTCCCCGTACCCTGCTGCCAGTTGCACAATGCGGTCCCAGCGCTCGGGCTGTTTTACGACGCGGCGCAGGGATGAAACCTTTTCGAGCATCCTCGCCACCACTCCATTCGCCGCAATCATAAAATCTTCAATCAACTCGGTCGCGTGGTTCTTCTGTTGATTCACCACATCGACGACCTGCTCATTGAGGACCAAAGGACGGAGTTCGTCAGTCTGGAGATTGAGCGCTCCATTTTCATAGCGCTGCTTTTTTAACTTCTGCGCCACTTGGTCCTGCAAACGCAGTTGTGCTTGCAGATCGGCGGAGGCCTCCACTTTGGCCGGGGCTGCCGCCGTGCCCTCCAGCCACGCTCCCAGCGAGTTGTATTGCAGTTGCGCCTGGTTGCGAACCAGGGCGCGATAGACGTTGCTCGACTTCACGTGGCCTTCCTCGTCCACCACGAATTCGATAACGACGCTCAGCCGATCCTGATTTTCAAGCAGGGAAGTCTTGCCAGTGGAAAGATCTTCCGGCAGCATCGGGAAATTGCGAACGCCCGCATAGACCGTGGTCGTTTCCTTGGCCGCGTGCTGATCGATAGGAGTCTGTTTGGGAACGAAAGCATCGACATCGGCGATACCGACGAGAACCTTCACCTCGCCGTTCGTTAACCTTTCGGCAACCTCAACCTGATCCAGATCGCGCGACGTGTCGTTGTCGATCGACGACCACTGCAATTTCCGCAGATCACGGACATCGCCTCCCGCTGCGAGTGCCGGTGGCTTAGCCCGTAATTGTGCGAGTTGTTGCTGAACCGCGGGCGGAAAATCCGGCTCAAAGCCGTACTCCCTCATGATGTCTTTGGCGGTCACCTGTAAGTCAGGGTGAGAAGGTCCGGGCGTCACTCGCTGACCACCGCTTTCACTAGGTTCCGCGGCCGGTCGACGTCATATCCTTTTTTCGTAGCCACGTGATACGCGAACAATTGCAGAGGAATCACTTCGACGATCGGCAGCAAAAGTTCAGGGGATGGGGGAACGAAGAACACATCGTCAGCCACAGCGGATACCTCCGTGTCACCTTCCGTCGCTACCGTTACCAGCTGCCCGCGACGCAATTTCACCTCTTTCATCACTTCGATCGTCCGCCGGTAGCGCAGCACCGAATCCGGGTCCCGTTTGTCGCAGGTCGCAAGCACCACGACTGGAAGCTTCTCATCGACCAGCGCGTTCGGTCCGTGTTTCAATTCTCCGGCGGGATAGCCTTCCGCGTGCGCGTAAGAAATTTCCTTAAGCTTGAGCGCTCCTTCACGAGCGATGGCGTAATGTACTCCTCGTCCCAGATACAAAAACTTTTCAGCCCGAAAATGCTTATGCGCGAACTGCTCTGCCAGTTCGTCCCAGACCCGCAGATTGCTTTCGATTGCTTCGGGAAGTCGCAGGAGGCGCTGCAGGTAGGAGCGCGTAACTTCTGAGGTCATCCGGCCGCGTTTGCGAGCCAGGAACAGCGCCATCAGGTAGAGAACCGTAACCTGCGTGGTGAAGCTCTTAGTTGCTGGGACGGCGAGTTCTGGGCCAGCTCCGGTGATCAGTGCCGCGCTCGCCTCACGGGGAATGGTCGCCTCAGCTACGTTAGAAACCGCGATGGTCTTGACCCCGCGGGTCAAAGCCTCGCGCTGCGCGGCAATCGTATCCGCCGTTTCGCCGGACTGTGTGACCACCATAACGATGGGCTCCACCGCCGCATGCGTTGAGCGATAGCAGTACTCACTCGCATATTCCACGTCGACGGCAACCCCGGAAAGATCCTCGATCATGATTTCGCCCGCCAGCCCGGCATGCCGGCTCGACCCGCTGGCAGCGATGATCAGCTTTTCAAAAGTCAGCAGTGCACTTTCAATGGTGTCCAGTTCGCCAGGAAAAAGAATGTCGTCCTTCAGGTGCTGCTCGATGGTTTTTGCGATGGCATGTGGCTGTTCGTAGATTTCGCGACGCATCGCATGCGAAAAGCTGCCGGCCGCTATATTCGAGGTGGGCTTCGTTGGAGTCATGTTCGACTGCGGCTGAGAGTAAATCATTTGCTGCACTTGGAGCAAACGTGTTTAAAGGGCAACTGATTTCGACTCCTTACCAATAAAAACGGCACCCGGGAGGCGTTTTTCCGTGCCGCCCCGGGTGCCGGGCATTACGCTCGCGCTTGATTACTACGGCAGGTAGTAACGGAAAGATGTGAAGAACATGTTGTCCAATCCTTCCGGCTCCAAGCTTTTGCCGCTCCAGGTGCTGCGAGTGATGTAGGAGTACTGCAACCCCCACTGCATCCGGCCACGGTTTACTTTCTCTTTCGATCCGTCGTAAAACTTGTGCCAGAAGCCAGCCGTGCCTTCGATTAAGGCTCGCGTATCGGCCGTGCAATTAGCAAGGCCGCCCGGAGTGAATCCAGCAACAGTGCTTCCTGGCACTGTTTCGCTGTAACAGCCGCTGTTGTTGAAGTTAGGAGAGCCGTAGCCGACGTTTTTTCCGCTAACGGGATCGAAGTCGGACGCTCTACCCGCGTATTCCGAGCCCGCATTGAAGTAGATGTCCAACTTCGGTCCATGCCATTCGAGCGTCGCCAGACCCTGATAGCTGCGGATCAGATCGACACTTCCGTCGGCATGAATTGAGGCGTCGGAAAGACCCCCCGTACCGTAGCGGCCAATTCCGTTGCCGCCCATCGCATGCAGACCGAAGTCGATGCGTTTCTGGTAGAAGGACCACCGGGCATTGGCGCCAAAACCGCCACCGTTCTTGGAGAGATTATTGGCAAAAATGGTGTTGGGGCCCGCGGTGGCGCTGCCACCGCAAAATGCAGTAGCGGACACCTCGGCGCAGGGAAAGACGCGATCGCGGAACCGGCTGTACACACCAAAGATTTCGTAGTGCCCGAAGCCCGGTTCAAAAGCCAGCTTCACGACAACGTCAGGCGATGGATTGAACGAGTAGTTTGCAATATTGCCGAGGGCGCTGGTTGCGGCAGCATTATAGAGACCTCCAGCGGCGCCCGCGGAACCCAGCAGGAAGTTGTTCGCGTTGCCGTGACTCGTAACCGTGGCCTGCGGGTTTTCAACCGAAACCGCAGCCCATATTTTATTGCCAAAGTTCTTGGTGACACGGAAGCCAAATTGCCGCGCCCAACTGAAGCCGACGGTATACTGCGGGTCGATCGTCATGGGCAAGGCTTCAGAACGGTTATCGGTTCCCTTTTTGGTTTCGGTGACCAGGCTCCACATTTGTCCGCCGGTGACGGTCCAGCCACTGTTGAAGCCTGCCTGGGCGAAGACTTGACGCTGGCGTAGGGTGTAGCTGTTGCTTTGGTTGTTGTTAGAAGTGACGCCGGCGGAGAGGAAATCAGCTTCGTAGTAGCCGCTCAATTTGACATTGCTTAACTCGCCCTGAGCCAGCAACGAGATCCGCGACTGACGGCCCGATCCAAAGAATTCTGAGATGTGGCTTTGTGAGGCGCCGGGCATAGTCAGAGCGTTGAGAGGCGTATTAATGTCGCCTGCGAGAGCGCGTGACCGGGTCACGGTTTCAGCCGCCAGGAATCCACCCGGAGTAATCGTGATTCCCTTGTAATGGATGGACGTGGGAGAATCCGCCATTCGCTTCTGCGCTTCCTGCACAGTCACGGTGGTATTGAGCAGGTTGTCTTTGAGATCAGACACGTCGGTCTTGAGTTCGCCGACCGTTTGCAGCTGCTGCGAAGCCTGCGCCTGCGCGGCGTCGGCTTTTCCTGCCGCGTCCGTCGCAACCGTCTCGGCCTGTTGCACTGCCTGATCCTTGCTGCGCAACGAATCGCGCAATTCCTGAATTTGTTGCTGCTGCTGTGCCAGGGCGGCTTGCTGTGAAGCGATAGCATCTTTCAACGCTTGCACATCCGCGGCTGTAATCGGAGCGGCCTTCGCTTTTCTTGGTTTGGGCGCCGTATTGGTTTGCGCTACCAGGGAGGTTGCCAGAAACAATATCGCGCACATCTTCCACGCAGATTTCATCACACTCTCCTATTTTTTGACCTGAACTTGTATAAGGCCATTGCAATCTATTACGCCGACCGGATCAGAAGAGTCAAACGAAAGCAGCGCGACTCTCTGAAGGAACAATCAGCCTTCTGGGCGTATGTTCTTCTTCTATGGGCGCTGTGTTACAAGGCGGTTACAAACGGGTGAATTTCTGATGAATGGGTCTGCATAGGCGGGGACTTTCAGGGCCGCAAGTCGCTGCTTGCGGGGCTTCAGTCGCTGGAATTCAACGTGCGATAATGGATTATTTCGCCGTGGCCCCGTAGCTCAGTTGGATAGAGCAGCGGTTTCCTAAACCGTTGGTCGGCGGTTCGACTCCGCCCGGGGCCCCCATGATCCCAGGCCAGACGCATCCAGCTTGAAACGTGCATCTCC
>JAUTWY010000147.1 GCA_030838305.1 Acidobacteriaceae bacterium | reverse complement strand
GAAAAGACAGGTCGGCGTAGTTCGTGTTCAACAGATACAGTTGGCGGAGGTTCAGCGCATAGTTGCCCGGTACGGTGGCGAAATAGGCGTTCAGCTGGTTATAAGTCTCCGCAAAAAGATTGCCGTCGGCGTTGGTGAAAACGCCAGTAAACTCGGCCACGAGCTGATCGAGGTCCGCTCGTGACCGGCCATACAGCACAATCGTGAGCGAGAAATCGCCAAGCGATTTACCTTCGCCCAGGGCTCGCAGACAATCCCCAAGATTCTCAATGTCGGCCTGCTTGGACTCGTCGACCAGCACGTCGCGTGGGTTCGTCTTCGTGGCATCGTTACCCATTTGGGAGACAAACCCTGTCTTCGACATATTGAAGTGGCGGCGGCGCTTGTTCACTTCTTTGCGGCCCTTGTCCGCGGGGAGAGGCGTCCACTCCGTGACCACATAGAAGTTGGCGGGGATCTTCAACAGCGCGTCGAGCACCAGGGGCCTGGTCTCTGTGATGGCCTCTTTCATGGTCATCACGCGGACGATGTGATCGCCTACTCGCAGATGATCGCGTTCTGCTTCGATGTCGGAGTTGACCACCTGATAGTCGAGAAACTGGGTTGACTGCGGCCTGCCAGCGACGCGCCAATCGTCATAATTCAGCAAGCGGCGGAAAAATCTGAACTGCCCCTGTCGATTCAAAACCTCGATTTGCATGAAATCCGCAAGCTGCCGAGCGAACGCCTGCACGTGCTGGTCGAGCCGTTGAAGATCGCGCTCAATATGTGTACGCAAGAGCGTCTTGATGTTGTCGTTGCTGAACTGCGATTTCAGCTCGGCAATCGCGCCTTCTGGATCACGTAGGAGCCGAGCAAGCGCCGTGCCCACGCCGGTCTTTGACCTGGCGCCTTCGAGCAGGATGCAATAGAAGATTTCAACCTGATAGAGATGATCACGCTTGGCTTCAAAGAACTTCCTCCGCTGATCGATCGCTGCTTCCACAATCGGGTCGTCATATGTTGCGAACGGTATGTCGGGTCGATTCGATTTGAAGAGGTACTGGTAAACATGGAAGCCTGGCCCAAAGGCTTTCAGCGCTGCCTCCAACCGCTTCACCGCATACTCCTGCTCCGAGCGGTCAAGACTTTCGTAGTCCACGCCGGGAACGCTCAGAATCACGCCGACATCACCGCTCTTGGTAAGGAAGGCCGTCTCGTTCCAGAAGCCATAGAGGTTGATGTGGTCGTTCAGAGCCGCACTCTCTTTCCAGGGCTTGATGACTTTATCGAGACGCAGCATCACACTACCTCCACGCGCGGAACTTGCTGCTTCGCGGCGTCATAGCGCAGCTTGTAGCGTTCAGACTTTGCGAGGATGCGGAGGAATGCCGGATCGCTGTTCGTTACCCAATGGCCGAAGGCAAAGCCCCCAATGAAGACGGCGATACCAGCAAGGATGGAATTGAAGAGGTTGAAGGCACCCACGGCGCTCACACAGACGAAGTAGAAGAGGGTACGTTCCACGCCGAAGTATGTGAGCGGCTTGTGCAGGCTCTTGAAGACTCGATTTGTGCGATGCCGCTGCTGTGCTTTCTCTGGCATAAGTCCCTCGTTCTAAGCGCGGGTTGACGGTAGTTGGGAAGGGCGCTATACACCCCAGAGCCAACTCAGGACATTCACGGCGAGAACAGCAATGCCCGTTCCAGCGGCAACACCAGCGAGCGCCTTTTTTGCGCCGGGTTCCCCGTGGGCGAAGCCGTAGCCGCCGATCACGATCGCAACCAGACTGGCAACCTTCGCGATGGTGCCGGTGAAAAGGCTTTGGATGGCGTTGAAGCCGGTGTCGAACGGCGAACCCTGGGCCAGTACTCTCATGGGCACGAAAAACAGTAGGGTGAGCAGAGCGGCGGTTGTAAGCGCCGATTTCGACCGTCGAAGGGGTTTGATTGGGTGACCGAAACGGAATCTCACTAAACGGGACATGTCCACCTCCGCAGCGGGTTAATGCGGCTGCCTTTCGCGCAAAACTAACCGCACCCAATCAGCAAGTCCAACGGCGTTGCTTGCGATCCGTTGTGTTAGCGAAGAACGTCTACGAAGATTAGAGCGATCTATGGAAGGAGTTGTTGTCGAGGTGCGCCTGAGAGCACCCTGTAAACAATTCGCAATTAAGGACAACGGCATTTGAGATCGCTCTGGACGCCCTCTTGACGGTCACAGGGCAAAGCTTCACAGCTTTTTTTTCCTGAGAACAATACGGGTGGTGACACGTGTGCTCGGCCGTCGGCCAATGCCATCTTCCAGTGTGAAGAAATGCAGAACGCCACTCAGATCTGCAATAATTTTTAATGTGCAGGCGTTATCGTCTATCGGGTAGGAAACAGCTTGTTGAAGAGTATTTCGACAGTACGCCGATGAACATAACTGGAATCCCCGATACAACATAGCCCCTACCCAGAATGTCCCTATCGTCCGCCAGAATCCGAAGGAACCTGTCGGGGAAGTGTCGTTTGCTCGGTGGGGACTCATTCCATCGTGGGCTAGAGACTCGTCTGTTGCGGCAAAGATGATCAATGCAAGGTCCGAAACTGCGAGCATGAAGCCTGCGTTCCGGGATGCACTGCAGGTGCCTGCGTCCCGCGGACCCGTTCTACAAGTGGAAGAGGATCGGGAAATCGAAGCAGCCATACTGTTTCGAAGTCAACGAAGGCGAGTTGTTTGCTTTCGCAGGAATTTGGGATCGCTGGAAGGATGCCAGTAGCAACTCAGTGGAGACCTGCTCGATTCTGACCACGACGCCAAACGCCGTGACCGCTGTTGTCCACGACCGCATGCCAAGCATCCTTGATCCCGATTCGTACGATCTGTGGCTCGATTCGGCGATGAGGGATGTGGGTTTAGCTTCCGAACTGTTGAACCCCTACAATGCTAGGATCATGCGTTCTTATCCTGTGAGCACTCGCGTCAACCAGGTGGTTAGCGTCGATGAAGAATGTTCCGCACCCGTGCAACCCATCCAGACTCAGAGTCAACTGCTCTTCTGGACTGGGATGTTCAGCGTATTCATCCTGCAAGTCGTCGTTCTCATCATCAAGCGAGTCGTGATTGCAGCGCTGTTGTCAGCCGGTCTCAACTTGCTTGCTGATCGATGCCCAACTGTCCGGCATTGCCCTGCACCATTACTCCGCGGCAAGTTGGGATATGCCCAAAATATCCGTTTCCTCGAATATTGCGCTTGCACTTTGGGCAAGGTCTGACCACGAGCGCCTGTTTCTGCGAAGATGCCACTGGGCAGGTTCGCTGCGTCGTCGTTACTGTTTCGAGACCATACTCATCAATGAGCCACTAAGCGACGGCTGGCACCATAAGGCCCAAATTCAATTCCGAGCCGTGCTGGTGACAGAATGTCTCGAACGCTCGGTCGGTCACCGAAGGATCCATTATCTTGAGCGCCCCATCAGCGATCCATTTCCCCACTTCGACCGCATTGACGCCCAAGAGTTTCGCAACTCGTCCCCACGAGTATCCTTCGTTTTCGTCACACACGGCCGCGTCAGCTTTCTGCTCTATTCCCGGTAACGCCACAGTTCCGCGTCTGCGACAGAACTCTGCTAGGGAGATTGCGGAGATTCGCGGGTCGCGGACTCTTAGTAGACCACTACCGATCAAACGCTGCAGCCGGCGATGGCTTATATGCAAAGTTTGCTGGATTCTTCGTAATGACCAGCCGTCCGTAACTCTTGCGCTTATGGCCCGGCCTTTAAGCCGGAAGCGAACCGATTGTTCCGAGCGTTTGAGCTTTTTGGCAATCGCCTTGACCGGCTCATAGCCGGCGCGCACAAATAGCTCTTGTTCCTCCTCCCTCGTCCAAGGTCGTCGATCGTCCTTTCGTTTGAGTTCCTGCTCTGCATCCAGCCAACCTCGATTTCGGGCAAATCTCGACACCACGTAGCCCGCGAGTCCTGGATAAAGGGCTCTCACAGTTTTGATTGCTTCGGTCTTTTTGCGCCCTCCGCTTCGATACCCATTGCGAAGAATTTCAATCGCAGCTTCACTCCAGTCGACCGGTGTCGCAATCTTGCCGCGCTCTTTCTCGCGCAGGTGCCGCATTCGGTGCCAGACTTGGGCAGGCACTATCTGCGGGGTGAGTTGCCGTACCCTCTTGACCGCCTCCTGAGTGCCTTTCGGGCCGTATTTCATGCCGACGACCAAGATCTGGTCTATCTCCTGCAACCAAAGGAAGGACTGGCTTTGCTTTTTTCTATCGGGATTGATTCCATCTTCCATAAGCAAATCTTCTCTGCATCAAGGTCCTGCTCCTGAGAGTCGCAGTTGCCCCTTACTTATAAAAGGAACCAAAACAGTACCGAACCTATCGAAAATATTTTCGTTACTTTCTGCGCTCGCTCGGGTTGGTGTTGACATCTCCTTCTGTCGGATGGCACGCTTGTGTTAGCCCTCTGGCCGGGTACCACGCAATAGCTGATGTGAGGCGTTTGGTATGCCAGCCCCCGAACCCGGTCCTGAGTGGGTCCTTTCAGGTGCCAACCCTCGTTCAGAGTCGGCCAGCGAAAGCGAACTCTTGAAAGCGGCTCGATCAGCGTGGCCAAAGGCATTGGCCCACGTCCGGCAGGTTCAATCACAAAATCCACTCGATGACGGCGGAATCTTGGTGGCTGAAGTGTGGGAGAGCGTTCTGCAATCTGTTTCTAGGACGCTCGACCGAATGAATGGAAGGCGGGGTGAGATTGGGGATCTGGAGGCTTATCTTCTTGGAAGCTTTTACCATCGCCTTCGCCGTGCTCTCAAGAAGGAACAACGGCGCGAGGAAACGATCCAACTTGTATCTTCCGTGCAGGAGTTGGAGCTTCTTGGTAGGGCAAGTCACGCGGAGGAGTATGACATTGAACGCACCCTTTATGCTCAGGAGATTCTTGATCGGATGGATGCGTGGAGCCGCAAAATCTGGGTTGCGCGCGAGTACGGCTATACCTGGAAGCACATCGGCCGCGTTCTGGGAATTCCTGGCGATAGCGTCATGCTTCGCTTCCGACGCCGCATGAAAATTCTACGAGCGCGTTTGTCTGGCGGTAGATGAAATGCCAATTTGTCGTGGGCCCTCTTTCAGTTACACTTGGGCTGTTTTTTAGATTGAACTGTTAGCGAGTTGACTCTCTCTGAGCAGCGAAAGCCAATCCAACGCGGCGGACAAGCGCTTGCTTGAGATTCTCCGGCAAGGCTTAGCGACGGAGTTCCCCAATCCCGAGAGGACCGGCTGTCCGAGGAGTGCTCTATTGAAGGGCATAGCACAAGGAAGGGTATCCCTGCCCGAGGCAGAGCCCTGGCTTGACCATCTCGGCTCATGCAGTCCGTGCTTCCAAGAATTTAAGGAGTTTCGTAGGCAATCGGTGATCCAGCGCCGACGCGTCCTGACTTGGGCGGCGGCCAGTGCTGCTGCTCTGCTCCTCGCCGTGGGGGGATGGTTGTGGGTGCGGACCCAGCACTCCGTCGAAACAACTGACACAGCAGTCTTGGATCTCCGTGAGCGGTCGGTGGTGCGCGGGCAGAGCCAGTCTGAGACCGGTCAGGCAGTTCTGGAAATTCCTCGAAGCGCTAAGCATTTGGTGCTCGAGCTTCCGATTGGGAGCAAGGAAGGACCCTACGATGTCGGCCTGCTCACTGACACGGGCGACCAGCCTCTGCGCGCAACGGGGATGGCGGAGCTGCACGATCACATTATGGGTTTGCGGGTCGATGTTGACCTCAGGGGCATTCGACCCGGAGAATATTCTCTTGGGGTTCGACAGCCTAGTCTTGAGTGGACCCGATATCCCATCCGAGTTTTCTGAAGCCATGACGCAGCGGCTGGAACTGGCGCGCAACGATAGCCGGCAAGTTGTTGATGTATGTGCGTCCGCCTGTTGGAAAAAGTGCAAGCCCGGGTTCTACTGCTGAACTACTCCCGCTCACTAGCGATCACTGGCAACAGGCTGTGCGTAAGCCAGCCCAAGGTCTAGCATTCGATGCCGAGGGAAACAGCCGGCCGGATCGATTCGAAGTGCTGTGTGGAAGCCGAATTGGGGGATGGCGATAAATGCCGGAAATGCACTGGACCTGCTTCTCGGGCTTTGCGTAGACGGCTACAGCGGAGCCTTTTAAACCGGGCGTCAGGTCGAGCAATTCGACAGCCTGCTAGACTGGCTCAAGAGCGCAAATGTCTTCCTCGTCCACCAGAAAGCACGCCGGACCGGCCGCCGTCGATCAGCCTGCAGTCCCCGAACCTTCTTTCGCAGAGCGGGCCCGCACTCTCGTCTACCTGAGCCGCATTGGTAGCCTCTCGACTTTGTCGCGGAAGCAACCCGGGTTCCCCTTCGGATCGATAATGCCACACGGGCTGGATGTGACCGGACGCCCTATCTTCCTGATCAGCACCATGGCCATGCATACTCAGAACCTGCAAGCGGATCCGCGCGCCAGTTTGCTGGTAACGCAGGCTGACGCGAGTGGCGATCCTCTGGGCGCGTCGCGCGTTACGCTCATCGGAAATGCTGTGATCATTCCCCAGCCCGACGTGGCCAGCGCACGAAAGCTTTACCTCGAGCGTTATGCCAACGCCAAATACTGGGTCGACTTCGAGGACTTCTCCTTCTACCGGATGGATGTGGTGGACGTTTACTATGTGGGCGGGTTCGGAGTGATGGGCTGGGTACAGGTATCGGACTACGACCAGGCGCGCCCTGATCCGTTGGCCGACACCGCTTCCGGGATCATCGAACACATGAACACCGATCACACGGATGCCCTCGTTCTTCTTGCCCGCTCGTTTGCCGGTGTCGAATCCCAGGAGGCTGCGATGACTTCGGTGGACCGCTTAGGGTTCCACGTCCGTTTGAAAACGCCGGACGGGATGAAAGGCGCCCGTATTGCCTTCTTGCGAGAAGTGAACAATCCAGGAGAAGCTCGAAAGGTTCTGGTTGAGATGGTGCAGCAGGCCCGCCAGCAGCCATAGAACCGCTCCGTCGATACTAGCAAAGCAAAATGCCCGAAACCCTTTCGAGTCTCGGGCACTTGTTGTTACTCAGAAAGCGGTCGCTTAGACAGCCTGGACGTTCTCTGCTTGCCAGCCCTTGGGGCCCTTGGTCACGTCGAACTGCACGGTTTGGCCTTCTTGCAGGCTGCGGAAGCCCCCCGCCTGAATCGCGGAGAAATGCACGAAAACGTCTTCGCCATTTTGACGGCTGATAAAGCCATAGCCCTTGGCGTCGTTAAACCACTTCACTGTTCCTTGTTCTGCCATTGTTGGTAGTCCTATTCTTGTTTCTTTAGATTGTGCTGAGAAGATTCGCTGCTAGTGAGGGGGTGACGCTGGTTGGCGATACCGACCTTCAATTGCTTGTGAGTCAAACTTAGCTGGATTTAATTGTACACCAGAAGTCAAGAGTCTGCAGAGAATCCTTACAAGTGCCGTTGTGTGTTGGGATCAGGCCGGCGGACTAGGGTTCACTCCGAATATCCGTCAGAGTTGCCGTCGTCGTCGTCCTGATCTTCCTTGTCGTCATTCTCTTCATCGTCATCACCCTCCTCCGGCTCTTCTCGAACTCGGGCATCGAAATCCACCCGTGGATCGGGAGGATCGCCATCGACGAATACTGGTAGCATTCCGCTCATTTTGTAACCGTTGTAAAAGAGGACGCGCCGGGAGTTCGTAGAAACGAACGTGGGGTCCATCCGACGCGCCGCTATGAGCCGCTGCCTCTCTGCTGCGACTCGTTACTGCTCCCTTTGTCAGCGATCATAGCGTTCTAGGATTCCACCGTCTGTTCAAGTTTATACACTTATTTTGGGGCCGTCCCATTTAAAACAGGCTATGTTTTTTTCTTCCCGCATCCGTATTTCCAAGGGACAACCCACTATTCTGTGATGAATTCGAGTCACTCTGTCAGGCCGAAACACACGAATTGTCCCATTGGCTTGATGCCCGGAGGCCTTTTTTATGGGGACTTTTTACGCGGATGTAGTCGCCAAGGACGCACGCTTTGCATCATCTGTCAGCATTGGCGACCCTGTTCTGCTCGAACCAATGACGCGACAGCTAGTGGAACGCCTTGTTTCTGCGGCCCGGCAGATGGGAATTGAGGTCATGATCTACGAACGTATCGCAGCCAGGACCGCCAGCAGGAGCTATTCAATAGCGGCGCCTCCAAACTTCGAACCGTCGGCGTTCATCACTACGGCCTGGCCTGCGACATTGTCCGCTCAGTCGGCGGCGAACCTGCTGGAAAGGCGACTTCACCTTTCTGGGTCAGCTCGCGCAGAGCGGCGGATTGATCTGGGGCGGTGACTGGGGAGCTCCCACGCTCAAACATAGTTTCGTGGACAGCGTCCATGTGCAGCGCTGCACCATCGCCCGACCGGGTGAACTGTTTGCCGGCTCGTGGTATCCCGACGAAACCTACAATCCTTGCGACGACCTACAACGTCTCTTTGACGCTGCAAGAAAGCAGCCGGCAAAGCCGGCCGCTAGAGTCAGAAGGTCACAAACAACCAGCAAACAAGCCTAACGACGACTCGCGCCCCAAACCGCGCGTCACCGCTTGTAACCTTTTTTACATCTAGCCCCGCTGCACGACTCCAATCGCATGCATTACTATGTTGCGTTGCGATTTGCCACCTCACTTTTCATAAAGGACATCATCGACCATGCCGGGAAAACATGCGAAGCCTTCTGCGGACCGCCGTTTATTTCTTAAAACTGCTCTTTCTGGTGGCGCAGCCGCGACCCTGATGCCACTCTATCCAGCACTCGGAGCCGCTCGTGAAATTGCGACCGAAGCTCCAGTTCCCGAAGTCAAGTCGTTCGAGCTCGATGAAACTACGATTGCAGACTTGCAGGATGGAATGAAGTCCGGCAAATTCACCGCGCACTCATTAGTAGAAAAGTACTTGGCGCGCATCGATGAAATCGACAAGCACGGCCCATCCATCAACGCCATCATCGAAGTGAATCCCGACGCGCTGTCCATTGCCGACACTCTCGATCGGGAGCGCAAAGCCAAAGGCCCGCGCGGCCCCATGCACGGTATTCCTGTGCTAATCAAAGACAATATTGATACCGCCGACAAGATGATGACCACCGCTGGGTCACTTGCTCTGGTCGGCTCTAAGCCATTGCAAGATTCTTACGTGGCGCAAAAACTTCGCCGCGCCGGAGCCGTGATCCTGGGCAAAACTAATCTCAGCGAATGGGCGAACATTCGTTCCAACCAGTCCACCAGCGGATGGAGTGGCCGCGGCGGTCTCACGAAAAACCCTCATGCGCTGGACCGCAATCCGTGCGGATCGAGTTCCGGAACCGGAGCGGGAATATCAGCCAACCTGTGCGCTGTAGGAATCGGTACCGAAACCGACGGCTCGATTGTCTGCCCGTCGTCCTCGAACGGCCTGGCTGGAATTAAGCCCACCGTTGGCCTGGTGAGTCGCAACGGAATCATTCCGATCTCGCACACTCAAGACGGAGCTGGTCCGATGTGCCGCACTGTTCGTGACGCGGCTATTCTGCTGGGCGCGTTGACCGGTGTTGATCCCGGAGATTCGGCAACTGCTGCAAGCGCTGGCAAGTTTTACACGGACTACACGCAGTTCTGCGACCCCAACGGTCTCAAGGGCGCACGCATCGGCGTGGCGCGAAAATACTTCGGCTTCAGCGACGCCGTCGACGCTCTGATGCAGCAGGCCCTCGATGCCATGAAGAAACAAGGAGCCACACTGATTGATCCCGCTGATATCGCAACTCTGGGTAAGTTCGATGAAAGCGAACTATTAGTCTTCATGTACGAACTGAAGGCTGACCTCAATGCCTATCTCGCACGCCTTGGTCCCAACGCTCCAGTTCGCACATTGAAAGACATCATTGATTTTAACGATCGTAATCGGCAAAAGGAGATGCCATACTTTGGCCAGGACTTATTCCTGAAAGCCGAAGCGAAGGGTCCACTCACCGAAAAGGCGTATCTCGATGCGATCGACAAGAACCATCAACTTGCCCGCACCGACGGCATAGACGCCACCATGGATAAGTTCCATCTCGACGCCATCGTCGCGCCCACCGGCGGCCCAGCCTGGCTCACCGACCTGATTACTGGCGACCACTTTGCCGGCGGCAGCTCAAATGCCGCCGCGGTCGCTGGATATCCCAACATTAACGTAACTGCCGGTTCCGTCTCCGGGCTGCCCGTTGGAATCTCGTTTTTTGGGCGCGCCTGGAGCGAACCGACTCTCATCCGTCTGGCCTTCGCTTTCGAGCAAGCTACGAAGGCCCGGCAAGCTCCGCGCTTCTTGTCGACTGTCGGCGCGGGACAATGAACCGCGACCGAGGCTCGTCTCCCCAATCCGCACCTTCGTCCCAGATTAGCTCGAGGTAGCTTCTTCGACTTAGAGTCACTGTTCAGAACTCCCATCGATGTGTGCGCTCGTGTTAGCCTTACCTGCAGAGGGGGTGTTAATGATGATGAACAAAGTGGTTGCTTCCCTGCGAAAAGAATACTCCCGTCTTGAAAAAGAGATGGGACAAGTGGGGAAAGCGCTCGACGCTCTCGGTCAAGCCGGTGGGAAGAAGCTCAAGAGGACGGGCCGTACCTTGAGCAAAGACGCCCGTCGACGAATCGCCGAAGCGCAAAGACTACGCTGGGCGAAAGTCCGAAAGGCTGCAGCCAAGCTAGTCAAGACGTAAGTACAGTATTGCTTTCGCAAGCACCGCAGCCGGCCTCGTTCGTAACTTCTCCCTAACTTGCGGGCGAGGCCAAGCTTCGGAAATCAAACCTGATTAGAACCGTTGATCAGCGCAGGGCTAAGTCCACCGGAACCACTTCAGCGCCAGCGCAAACGAGATCCCGCCCCAGATCCCCATCACCAATAAGCGGTGCCACTGATGGATTAGCGGCGTGCCTTCCAGAATGCTTGCCCGTAGTGCATCGTTCAGAGCCGTTAGCGGAAGTGCTTTGATCAACGGCTGAATCACCGTGGGAAAGCGCTCATAAGAGAAAAATACTCCTGAGAAAATCCACATGGGCATCATTACAAGATTCATGAGCCCGCTCACGCTTTCAATTTTCTGAGCACGGCTCGCTGTGAGTAGTCCTACACCTCCGAAGCACATCGCACCTACCGAGCCCAGAAGCACAATGGCGAAGATCGATCCCAATACTCTCATGTGGAACACGATCACACCCAGCGTCAGGAGCAATGCGATTTCAATGATCATCAGCACCAGACGGCTTGACAGGAGAGCCAGCAAGAAATCTCCGCGACGCATGGGCGTCCCGACAAAGCGCTTCAACAGCTTGCGCTGCCTCATGTCCACCAGCGCAAAACCGATGCCCCACATCCCGGAGTTCATTAGGTTCATGCCCAGCAATCCGGGGATCAGAAAATCGATGTAGCGGGATCCTGGATCGGAAGAAGTAACCAACGCAGTCCGGAGAACATCTTTACGGCCGGCCGCCGCCTGCAACGCGTCGTTCACTTCGGCTCGGGCCAGCACGCTCTCCGGCCGCGCCGGATCGTAACGATAGCGAAGTCCTGCCGCTTCATCAGGTTCAATCACGAGATCGTACTTGCCCAGGCGGAAGCCCTTGCGCGCTGCGTCACCATCCTGTAGCTCGATTCTGAATGACGCATGTCGTGGAGAACTCTGTAACAGCGCCTCAGCCTCCTGCGCTCCCGCTCCTGAAACGATCGCAACCGAGGACGCATCGGCGGGCTTATTGCGGAACGCGATCCCGAGGCCCGTCGCGAGCAAGAGCGGAAACACGAATACCCAGAACACCACTTCCGGCTCGCGCTTCAGTTCCAACATGCGCGCGCCGAGGAGATGAAGGTATCCCGCCCAGCGGCCATTCCGTTTGTGCGGGCGCATTCGCGGGGCGCTTGCTTCTTCGACTGGTAATTGTTCTACAACGCTCATAGGAAAGTTACTTCAACGGGCCGCCGGCTTCCACTTATTCAGAAACTCAAGCAATGTCTGCGGCGTCAGCGAGCGTGCATCTTCGAACTCGCCGTTTTTCTGGCTGACGACCAGCTTGCCGTCGCTCTCGGCCACCGCCAGCGCCGGGATTCCTTTATTCAGGGGTACGTCAAACTGCTTCACGAGATCGGCATTCTTTTTCTCATCGACTCCAAGGTCGACATGCACGACTTCATAGCCCGCCATCACCGCCGCGAAGTCCGGTCGATGAAACGCCAGGTCCAGCACGTGGCAGTCATAGCACCAGTTGGCGCCAAACACGAGCAACACGCGCTTCTGCTGGGCCGCTGCTTTCTTCTCGGCTTCTTTGATCTCCGCATGGGCGTCCGCATCCGCCGGATAAATATTCTTGTTCATGTCAGATGGCTGTTTGAGGTGAGGGGCATCCGCGCGCTCCACGCTGATCAGTTGCCACTGCTCTCCCTGCTTCCGCCACCCTTGGCCATCGGTAATGCTCAGAGTCTGGTCATTCGGCAACTGCACTTCAGCTTTAAAGACCACGCTCGTGCCCCAGGGCCGTTCGAGCACCGCAACGGTTTCCCATTTGATGTTTCGCGCCTTCAGGCCTAGCCAGAAACTGACGTCCGCTTCCGCGCTGTTCGCGACGCCGTTGGTCTGAACATGTACCGCCGGTGCGGTGCTATAGAGCGCCTTCAACGCCGCCGCGTCACCTGCGACAACCGCACTCTTCCACACTTCCAGCGGAGGAAAGTCTGTTTTTGTGTCAGTCGCTGGAGCCTCTGCTGCGAGAGATTCCCCGCCAAGCATCGCGGCCGCCATTCCAACCAGAATAACTAAGAATCGAAAATGTTCCGCCCTATTCTTGTGCATTTTTCCACCTTCATTTTAATCTTCCCGCAAGTGCCGTCCAGTGAGCCGCACAAACACATCTTCAAGACTGGCCTGTCGCGTGGTCAAGTGCTGCAAGGCTCTTCCCTGTTTGCCTACTGCATCGAGCAATGCCGGAATCGTTAAATGCGGCTCCTTCACACTCAGCGCCACCATACCGTCCTCCTCGCGGACGGACTCCACACTGGGCAGCGCGCGCCAGGCTTCGAGTGCCCCGCCGTCTGAATTGCTACCCGTCTTTGTCGGTACGCCTACCGCGAACTCCACTACGTGATGGCCGCCGAGACGCGCAATCAGGCTGGAAGGCGAACCTTCCGCGATAATCTGCCCATGATCGACAATGGCCAGTTTGTCGCACAATCGCTCCGCCTCATCCATGTAATGGGTGGTCAGCAGGACGGTGCCGCCATCGCGTTGAAATGCGCGAACGATTTCCCATAACTGCCTGCGGCTTTGCGGATCGAGTCCCGTGGTCGGCTCATCGAGAAAAAGAATCTTCGGATTGCACACCAGCGCCGTCGCCACGGCGAGCCGCTGCCTCTGCCCGCCGGAAAGCTTTCCCACCCAGGCGTCGGCCTTCTCGGTGAGTTGCAATTGCTCGAGCACTTCATCGCAGGATCGAGGCTCCCGATAGAAGCTGGCAAACAGTTCAACGGTCTCACGAACTGTGAGCTTCTCGGAAAGTCGGGTCTCTTGCAGGGAGATGCCGAGCCACTCCCGCATCTCTCGCGCATTTTCGTGCCAGGAGTGCCCCAAAATCGATACTTCGCCCGACGTCGGTTCGAGCAAGCCCTCAAGAATTTCAATGGTCGTGGTCTTCCCTGCTCCGTTAGGACCGAGCAGACCAAAACATTCTCCGGTTTGAATTTCGAGGCTCAGCCCGCGCACGGCTTCAACTTTGCCGTCGTAGGTCTTGCGCAGATCGCGACATTGGATTGCCACAGCCACGGTCTAGATTCTATCGGATCAATCTTGCGTGCGCTTTCGTGGCTGCGATCGAGCTCCCACTTTGCCAAAATAATCGTGCGCAGGAGGGAGGTTGATGGGCAGGAATTTACCAGTGTATCGTTGGCCTTCTCGTTCTCCGACGCGGGGTTGACACTCGCCGCGCGATACTCGAACCAAGCGGTCGGACCAAGGCTATCGCGTTGTTACCGTCTCTCCCGGCCCACCCGAAGGCTGCGGTAAATCTGTCGGCGGCGGGAGCGGGGCCGCTCCGTTCGCCGGCTTGGGCACGTCTTCTGAATCTTCCCCGGGACGGCGCAAGCTCGGCGCGTTCGGCGGTCGCACTTCCGGCTCTTTCTTCGCCTCCCGCTCGGGCTGCGCCAGGATGATTTCTTTTTCTGTGCGCACAATTTTTTCGCCGCCCACTTTCATGGTCTCGACCCGCACCACTTCTTCCCCCACGATGCGCACGAAATCCACATCCGCCGGAGGTTCGCCGTAAATCCATTCTTCGTACTCCGTCTCGCCATCCCTCTCGCGCACTTTTTTGGGTGGCTTCCCTTTGGCATGAAGCACCATTTCCAGATTCATTCCTACCAGCACATGGTGCGCCTCGATCGCTTCCTTCACCTTGGGAGGCACCGTGTCCAGATAAGCCTGCTCTTTATTCCGTGCATTAAAATCGAGCACCGGGACCAGCAAGTCGCGCAACTGCTGTGCCGTCATCTCGGGAACATACTTGCCGAAGTAGACGTCTACGAACGAACCGTGCGGGTTCGCTTGCGGATCATCTTGCGGGGCTTGCATCGTTCCGCCTGCCCCGGAAACCTGAATATGCTGATACCACTTTTTCCGGTGCACCGGGCCGCCATTGATCTCAAAGTGAATGTGATCGTCCTTGATGTGCACGAATGAAATGTGTGCGGGATCGCCGGCTTTCACAGCCGGACCCCAAAGCGTGAGCGCCTGCAGCAGGTCCTCGCCGTTGGGCGTGATCACGCCTTGTTTCAACTGAAGTCCTTTTGCGCCCATAGGAAATGCCGTCCGCGCATACACCAGCTGCGTTTCAAAGTCGCGGATGATTTCAAAGCGCGTCTGCTTGGACATGCGGGGAGCATCGGGAGGAATTGGCACGCGCACTTGCTCGCCAGATGGTTTAGTGTCCGACGGTAAAGCGGATAAATTCCGCTCCGGAACGGGATCGCCCGCCTGACCGTAAGCGAGAAAGGAAGTAAACAGCAGGGGTAATGCTAGAAGGGTCGTACTCCGAAAATGCAGCATGAGACACCCCGGGGCTCGCAGCTCATTATATGCGATGGAGGGGAGGGCCGCCGGGTTGCCGCCAATCTACAACTGCAAAAGTCTACACACTTTCCGGCCCACGCTTCTTGTACTGCTGACACTTGGTCATGATGGCGGAACGAAGGCGGGAGCGAAGGTCATCGGGCAGTTCATACAACTGAGAGTCGCGATAGATCTCAATGGTTTTCTTCGTGGTATCACAAACGACGTAGCAGTTATGGCACCAGGAAAGATGATTCTCCAACTCGACTTTTGTAGGTTCGTCGAGGACGCCATCCAAATAATTCGTTAGCTCGTGCAAAAAATCAGAGCATTTCACTGGTTGCCATCTCCACTCTCGCGTTTCTGGAAAAACCTTCCTAACCGTTCGCGCAGCTGCAGGCGGGCCCGCAACAATCGCGATTTCACCGCCGGAACGCTCAACTCCAACGCCGCCGCGGTCTCCTCGGTCGAAAGTCCTTCCACATCCCTCAGTACAAACACTGTCCGAAAGCCTGGGGGAAGGCCTTGGATCGTCTTACTCAAAATCTCCCGTAACTCCGCCTGCGTGTACTGCTGCTCGGGGTTCGGGCTCCAGTCCGCAATTTCGCGCGGAAGAGAATCATCTTCCGTCTTAATGTCCTCATCCAGCGAAACTGTGCGCTCTGGCTTCTTGCGGCGCAACTTCATCAACGCTTCGTTGACGGCGATGCGCACCAGCCAGGTATAAAACTTCGACTGCTCCTGAAACTTTGCCAGATTGCTGTACGCCTTCAGGAACGCCTCCTGCACCACATCCTCCGCATCCTCGCGGTTCTGAGTGATGTGTTGCGCGATCCGAAAGACATTGCGGTCATAGCGGCGAACCAACTCTTCAAAGGCTGAGTCGTCGCCCTTCTTGGCCGCCTGTACCAGGGTCAGTTCATCAGTTACAGGCCCCTCTAGTTTGTTTTGGATGGCTCCCATTCTCTCGGCGATGCAGTATTTTGCGGCTCTCGGACCGCTGGTCTGAGCCGGTATGAAAAGTAAACTGTTATTCTACTTGGTAACCGTAGTGTTTGCCCAATCGCTTTCACGTTTCGCATCGCACCAGATTTGCGATAGAGTCAAAGGAGGAAGCGGGTGCGCGGTCGAACACGTCCCGACGTACTCTGGGACAGTCACACAAGTGCCGTATAATCAGCACTTAGGATCAGCGCCGGGTACGTGTGAGCGAACGCAGCACTCGGGGATACGGTTCTCTAGGCATGGCGGAGCAAAACCAAAAACAACAGAAGGAGACACGGCAGCTCGTCGAGCGCGCCGTTGCGCAAGCCTTTCAGGCGCAGATGCCGCAACTGCAAGCGCAAATTGTGCAGCTGGTGTTGCAGGCATTGCCCGCTCCGGCAGCCGCGACCGCCGCTCGACCCGGCGAAGACCCGGGATCTCTGGTTCACTCCGTTTCCAATATCCACGCCGGTTCGACACAAAAGGAAATTCTACGCGCGCTTCTGGACTCTGGTGGCGGATATTGTTCGCGCATCGCATTGTTCGTGGTAAAGGCGGGAGCTGCTTCGGGCTGGCAGTCCCGCGGTTTCGGCGACGATGAAGCAGTCAAAGATTTTTCTCTCGATTTGAATGTCGGGCCGGTGGCGCACACCTACCAGAATCGAGTGGCCACGCCCGGTAATATCGCCGAAATGGGCAGGCGCTTCGTGGGACAATTCGGCGGTCCGGCTAACGAACAGGTATTGGTGCTGCCGCTGACTCTTAAGGAGAAAGTAGCGGCGCTGGTTTACGCCGACGGCGGCGATACCGGCAAACTGGATTCGTCCGCCCTGGAATTGCTGGTGATCGCCACCAGCGCGTGGCTGGAAGTGGTTTCGCTGCGCAAACAGGCGGCGGCCAGGGAAGACGTCACGATGACCAGCAGGGTTGAACCTGCGCCTCCGCCCGTGCAAACCGTTTCTTCGTTTTCCGATCCGTTCGCGGGGCACGCCCCCATGCATGTCCCCGCCAGCATTCCCATCCCGCCGGAACCTGCAGTGGTGGAAATGGCTTCGACTCATGCCGGCGCGGCAGCGCCCGCCGCGGCTGCGGACCCCTGGGCCGGCATGTCAGCGGAAGATGCCGACGTCCATCGCAAAGCGCAAAGATTCGCCCGCCTCCTGGTGGATGAAATCAAGCTCTACAACCAAGCCAAGGTCGCGGAAGGACGCCGCCACAAAGATTTGTACGACCGCCTAAAAGAAGATATCGATAAGAGCCGCGGTACCTTTCAGAAGCGCTATGGCAACACTGCAGCCGCGAGTGGAGAATATTTTCATAACGAGTTAGTGCGCAGTCTCGCCGAAGATGACATTTCCATCATGGGTTCGCATTTCCACCGCTAGATTTTGCGGCCGTTCTCTAGTATTGGCGTGTCTTGGGGCAAAGTAAAAGTAGTGCATTCAGGTTCGCAGTGGTGTCGGGTACTCGCAGCCGTGGTTTTCTGCGGTTCGATCGGCGTTCTGCTCCCACGGGCAGAGGCTCTGACGCCACCTGCGCACAATTCTTTCCAAGACCTACCCGCACCATCCCCTCCGCAGCCGGTTCCTCAAACGCCTGCCGAAGCTGGCAAGACCACCAATAAAAAGACGGCGCCGACCCCGGAAACGCCGGCCGTAAAAAAGCCCGTCACTGGTACCACCAGGCGTCACTATGCCAATGCTCGGAAGCCACGTGCGATGTCGCCGCGAGTCCGCCGGATGCGCCAGGCGTTTGTGGCTTCTGCCAGTCTGCGTCCCATGGCACAGCAGCTTTTGCAGGACCGTTCCCTTCCCGCCTACTCCGGCGTTGAAGCCTATGCGCGGACTCACGCCAAGGACGACGCGGGAGCGCTCGCCTGGCTGGTGCTCGGCTACGCGCACGTGTTGGATCGGGATTATGCCAAAGCCATCGACCCGCTGAACCGCGCCAAGGTTCATGCCGGAGATTTAGGCGATTACGTTGCCTACTATCTGGGCAGTTCCTACATGCAGACCGGTCGCACGGCGGAAGCGCTGGCTAACCTGGCAGACTTTGCGAAGGCCCATCCAGACTCCCTGCTGGAACGCGACGCCGCAATCAGCTACGCAGACGCGCTGCTGCTCGAGGGACAACCAACGGAAGCGGTGGCGTTGTTGGAGCAAACCCGCACCCCCGTCCGCTCCGACCTGGAATTCGCGTTGGGACGCGCTTACGCCGCATCGGGCCAGGCCGCCAAAGCCGCTGATGTTTTCGAGAACATTTACTACACCATGCCGACCAGTGCGGAGGCGGACGCGGCCAATGCCGAGTTGAAAAAACTCCCGGCGGTTCCGCTGCCGACTGTCCTCCAGTTGAAAACCCGGGCCGATGCATTAATGGCCAAGCGGCGTTATGCAGATGCGGTCGAGGAGTATCGCAGCCTGGTGAATGAGAGCAATCCCGCGCAGAAGTCAGCAATGCAACTCGCATGGGCGGACGCACTTCGCCGCAGCGGCAGAAATCGGGATGCGAAGCAAGTGCTCACCTCTCTCGGCCCCCTTAATGGCGAAGAGAACGCGCAGCGGCTGTACTTGATCGGCCAGGTCGCCTTCGCCGCCAGCGACAATGACACCTTCTACCACTCAGTCGAGGAATTGCGGCAGGCGGCTCCCGCGAGCCCGTGGTTGGAGCAAGCGTTGCTCTCCGCGGCGAACCTGCATCTGGTTCATCACGAGTACGATCAGGCGCTCGACTCCTTTCGCGAATCGCAACAGCGCTTTCCTACCGGCACGCGCGCTTCCTATGTGCACTGGAAGGCGGCATGGCTTACCTTACGGCAGGGACGCAAAGAAGATGCCGAGAAAGCTTTCGAAGAACAGATTGCGCTGTATCCCTCCGGCGCGGAGACTCCCGCCGCGCTTTACTGGCGCGCCCGGCTGGCCGAAGAAGACAATCAGCTTGCCATGGCTCGCGCTTTTTATCAGAAGCTTTCGGATCGCTACCGCAACTTCTATTATGCCGAGCTGGCACGGCAGAGGATGAAGCGCCTGCCTGCCACCCCGGCCGGGGAAGCCGCACAGTACCCGCTGCTCGATCGCGTGCCGCCGCTTGACGGCAATGGCAAGATTGCAGACTCCGAACCGCCCTCGGACGAGTTACATGTGCAAAAGGCTGAACTACTCGGCAACGGCGGACTGGTTGATTTTGCAGTTCGCGAGCTGCAGGCCGCAGCGGCAGCCGCACCCGATGGCGGCAGTTGGGGTCCGGCCGAAACCGCCCAGCTTTATGTTGAGACTGGACACTACAACCAGGCTATCGAGGTCTTGAAGCATTCCACGCCCAACTATTTTGCCCTCGATATTCCGGACCTGCCGCGCAGGTATTGGGAAGCGCTGTTCCCCAAGGCTTACTGGAGCGACCTGAAGCGATCCTCCGCCGCCAATGGACTCGATCCCTACCTCGTAGCGTCTCTGATTCGGCAGGAGTCTGAGTTCAATCCCGGCGCCGTGTCGCGAGCGAACGCAGTCGGCCTGATGCAACTGTTGCCGAAGACCGGCAAGGCCATTGCTCGGCAGGCGAGAATGAAGCGTTATACCGCGAGTCAGTTGTACACTCCCGCAGTAAATATGCAATTGGGCACACGCTATTTCCGCGGCATGGTCGACAAGTTCGGGGGATCATTCGAGTACGCCCTCGCCGCCTACAACGCCGGTTCAGACCGCGTCGAAGAGTGGCTGGGCCAGGGCAAGTATCGCGATCCCCAGGAATTCGTGGAATCGATTCCCTTCACCGAAACGCGCGAATACGTCCAGGCAATTCTGCGCAATGCCAGCGTCTACAAGCAGCTCTACGGGACCCCGTAGTCCACTTTGATTTTGTTGTGTCCCAGCCTACTTCGTAGCTACTTTGACGGCGGCTTCTCTAGCCAGCAGCCTCTTCGCCTGATGGTCGCCGCTGGCCGCCTCCCATGGTCGTCGGGAGGAGGTCTCGATCGCTTCCTGCACAATTTGTTTGGCGGCACTTATCGTTACTGTGTCGGGGGGCGCTGGTGCTTTTAATTGAGGTGCCTTCTGCGATGCTAACGCCGGCTGAGCCGCCGGTTGGGAGTGCGTTGCCCTGCTTACGGAGTTAATCATTGGAATCCTCCGTTGATTTTCATCGGCAGAAC
>JAUTWY010000144.1 GCA_030838305.1 Acidobacteriaceae bacterium | reverse complement strand
CGATGGTCCACGCCGCATTGCCCGCGATTACGATTGCCACCAGCACCTTCGGCATGGCTTGCCGGGTGCCGAGCCAGCCGACCAGGGCGGCGTAGGCGATCAGAAACAGCCCGGTCTCGCGCAGCAGCGCTTCGGGCAGGTTGAGCAAGGGTGCGAGCGCGCCGGCGCCAAGAGTGAGCAGCACGGCCGCTGCGCCGCTGAAGATGGCGTCGGCCAGGATGGCGCGGCGCAGAAACAGGGATGGATTGATCATGACAGTTCTCCTTGGTTGAGTGGACAGTTGAGGGGTTAGGGCGCCGACCGGCGGCGCCGCAGCAGAGACCGGAGCCGACGCAGCAGCCGGATCGGGCACAGCGTCCTGCCGACGCTGGTCTCGACCACCTGCACATGCGCGAACACGAAGACGCCGGTGTTGTGGACCAGCGGCTCGGGCATGTTGAGCGAACACGCCAGCATCCGGGTTGCCAGATTAAGCAACCACGGGATTATGCCGGCGGGTGAGAAGGTGCTGGATCGGGAAAGGGTGCTCATGGTCATCTCCTGTGCTTGCGAAGATGACCCGGCCGGATAGGGAATTCGATTACGTCGGAGGTAATGGGTCCTGAGCTTTACCCATGAGAATTCCTGTTATCTTGGAGCGCGAAAAAAGGGGGCGATAGTAACAGCTCAGGAGGAGTTCATGTCCCTTGAAGCGGAGACTCAGGAGTTTCTTGATTACCTACACGCAAACGAGTCGGTCAGGTCGCTGATAAAGGCTGCGCCAAACAAGACGCTGCTCTATTCCGGCGGCTTCTTCCAATCGATATTCAACGAACTTGAAATGGAGAAGAGGAAGAACGCGAACTTGGCCAGATTGCAGACGTTATCCGATGTTCTGGAGCTGGTGCCAGCTCCTCCAAGGTGCGCAGACCGCACGTTGAAGCGGTACGTGGAGGGCCTACTTACGCGCGTTCCAGAGCGACCTGATGGCTTCGCAATATGGAAGGCGTTGTCGACGATCTTTGCCGGCAATGCTGATGGCCGCGTGTATTTCTCGGTAGGATCGGGCATCAGCAGAGAAGACAAGATATTCGCGACGGGTGAGATCGAAGCTCTTCTCAACAACCCGCGTCTCGCTGACGAGACCAGGGAGTTAGTCTACTATTGTCATGATCAAATTCAAAAAGGAGTGCTTGATATCAATGTCGGTCTTACACCTGCTCCTCCGGACGACTCTTGAATCAGCCTACCTATTGTCTGCCCACATTATTTGTCTCGCTTCAGCTTTCGCCGCCCCCAGTGCTTCTCCTTTGATGGATTGTATTCGGGAATTGGTTTTGCACCGTGCAGCGCCAGCATCATTCCGACGTGGGCATGCATCAAGGGTCCGCGATCTTCCGCCGCCATCAAGAGCGCCTCGGCTGCGGCCTGCCATTCCGGACTTTGCTGCTTCGCCTTGGGCAGCGCCATGATTTACGCCGCCGCGTCTTTCAAAGTTACTAGAGCTTTGCCCTTGTACGGTATTGCACCAAGGGCAAGCCGGCTTGTAGAGCTCGGACTGAAGGTGAAGGGGAATGGAAGCGGCAACGAGCTAGGGAACCCCGATTTATGTCGACTCCCGAACCTAACCTGATTTAGGATTGGTTTCACCGCACCGTCACCGGCATTTCATCGGTGACTGAGAGTGTTGTGCCCCGCAGCTCCCATGTTGGGGTTTGCAATGAGTAGTTTTCGGCAGAGCGCTGCAGCCGTCCTCAACCAGAGATTGAATCTTGTTGCTCTGTTACGTGAAGTGGAGCAACTGCGCGAGCAGGTCAGGAAAGCAGAACTGGCCCGATCGCTGCGGGTAGACCGCAGAAAAAGAACGCGCATTCGGTGGGTTGAACTTAGAAGGCGGTTACGCCGTCGCTAATTGATCCGAAAATCGTCGATCCGTTTTCCCGACTTAAGCTCTGCGGTCAACCAGCGTGGCCTCTTCCCGCGGCCTGCCCAAGTCTCGGACGGCTTCGCGGGATTCCTATATTTCGGCGACACCTGCGGGTAAGGGCGCCGCGCGTGACTCATCTTGTGAGGCTCATCATCCAAGCCGAGCTGGCGCAATCGTTGATCAAGCCTTGCTTTTTCGGTCGGTATTCTGTGGGCCAATGCTGAGGAGACAAATTCGTGAAGGGACAAAAGCTCGTCCACCGACATCGATTTGAGATCATAAGGTTTCATTTTTTTAAACCCAGATGATATGTCGTCGTCGAAGGCTGCTTCCGCCCAACGGCCAATTCTAGGCGATTCCGGGCCACTTCAATGGTCGAAGAATGCCAAAAATGAGTGCCCGATCCCCACAGTCATTCTACCATTGTTCGGCGTATGCCATTCTTTCTATCAGAAGTTGATCAAGTGGAACAATATCAGTAAACACGAGAAGCAAGCCAAAGGCGGAAATACCCCGATGAATCTGACCCACACCGCCAGATGTTAGTGGTTGATAGCCGGACTAAGTGAGAAAGGTGGTCATCCCGTCATCGCCGCAGCGTCCGAAATGCCACGTAGCCGAGGGCTCCGATTGTAATCAGCCACAGGACCACGCCTGCACGCGCACCAGCAAGTAGGCCATCGCCATTGAAGAAACCGGCAAGCGAGAACATCCCAACAAAGAACGGAAGCACCCTGGCCATTAGTCTGGTGTCGTCTTTGGTCCGTTTCGGTTTCATGCCGGGGTGCATAGGGGCTCCACGGGTGGCAAGGGGCGAGGACAGGGGTGGTTTGTCCAACAAACCCATTGATTGAGGCGAATCATTGAAGGAGGCGGGTGCCACGACGCCCGCCTCTCGATTTTCCGATTTCAGCCCCTTAGCGGCTTGGCCGAGGAGAGGGCGGGTGCATTTTGTTGCCCAAGGCGGCAGGTCAGCTAGATTTGTCTCCAAAACGCCGCCGCCCGAACTTATGGGCAGGAATGCCGTCGTCCGTCATAGGCCCTGTAGGTTCCGGATGACCGATCGTAGGTCCGGAAGTGC
>JAUTWY010000127.1 GCA_030838305.1 Acidobacteriaceae bacterium | reverse complement strand
ACACTGATTGCGATTGAGGATCGTAATTTTTCTCGCTCCATCTTGAGTGCGATTCAAATGACCGCACCGGTGCCGCAATCCAACTGACCCCGAGTTACATCTAATCAACTTCCTATGCGCTACTTACCGAAGTCTCCTGCCGACCGCGAAGCCATGCTGAAGGCGATTGGCCTGCGTTCAGTCGATGAATTGTTCGCGCCGATTCCGGCGGAATACCGGCTGAACCGCGATCTCAAAGTTCCGCGCCAGATGGCCGAATCGGAAATCGTGGACTATTTTCGCCAACGCTCGCGGGAAAACGGCGAGGGCTATACCAGTTTCCTGGGTGCGGGCGCCTACGCACATTACCGTCCCGTCATCATCGATTCCTTGATCTCTCGTGGCGAATTCTTAACGGCATACACGCCTTATCAAGCCGAGATTTCGCAGGGAACGCTGCAATCGATTTTCGAGTTTCAGACCATGATCTGCGAACTCACCGGCATGGAGGTAGCCAACGCTTCCATGTATGACGGGTCTACCGCCGCGGCTGAGGCAGTGATGATGGCGGTGCGGCTCACCGGCCGGCGATCTGTAATTGTCGCGCGCAGTTTGCATCCGGAGTATCGCGAAGTGTTGGCGACCTACGCAACCCATCAGGGTATGCCTCTTTCGGTGGCTGCTTTCGGCGAAGATGGCCGCGTGGACGTGAAGCAACTGGAGAAATCGATCACGCCGGAAACGGCGTGTGTACTGATCCAGTCGCCGAATTTCTTTGGGACGCTTGAAGACGTGGCCGCGATTGCTGAAATCGCTCACCAAGCGGGCGCGATGCTGGTGGTTTCAATCGCTGAAGCGGTGTCGCTGGGAATCGTTGAACCGCCTCGTGAAGCGGACGTCATCGCCATGGAGGCACAATCATTCGGCGTGCCATTGGGATTTGGTGGACCATACTGCGGCGTCATCGCTACCCGAGAGAAATTTGTGCGGCAGATGCCGGGACGGTTGGCGGGCCAGACAGTTGATAAACAGGGCAGGCGTGGATTCGTCCTGACTCTCGCCACGCGCGAGCAACACATCCGACGCGAAAAAGCGACCTCGAACATTTGTACGAACCAGGCGCTGGTCGCCCTGATGGTGAACATCTTCATGACGGTATATGGCAAGGTTGGACTGAAAGAGCTGGCAAAGCAAAACTTGGCAAAGACAGCGTATGCGGCAGCACAATTCGCGAAGCAGGGCAAGCTTCTGTTTGCTGGTGCGCCGCGGTTCAACGAATTCGTGGTCGAGACCAAAGAAGATCCTCACTCCATCAATAGCCGTCTTCTCGGGCAAAAGATCGTCGGGGGTCTCTCCCTGAAGAAGTTTTATCCTGAACTGGGAAACGCGGCATTGTGGTGTTGCACAGAACTGACGACACGCGCAGCCATCGACACTGCCGCGGGACTGCTAAAAACGCGTGCGGGCTCGGTGCGGCCGGCGAGCGAAGAAGCAGAAGAGGTAGCGCGATGATGAAGCGTACACCTCGCAAAGCCACATTGCAGGTCAATCAAAACGAAGGGCTCATCTTCGAGAAATCTTCGGCCGGCAAAGCCGCCTGGAAGCTGCCGCCGCTCGATGTGCCGGAAGTAGATACAGCAAAGCTTCTCGGCTCGTGGGAAAGAAAAGATCTGGGTAACATGCCCGAAGTGAGCGAGATCGAAATCATCCGCCACTTCACGCGTCTCTCGACATGGAATTATGCGATTGATCTGGGAATGTATCCCCTGGGCTCTTGCACGATGAAGTACAACCCGCGGGTGAACGAAGCGGTTGCAAGGGTGGAGGGGCTCGCGAACGCTCACCCCTACCAGCCAGAGAAGATTTCGCAGGGTGCTCTCCAGATTCTGAAAGCACTTAGCGAGTGCCTGATCGATATCACGGGGATGGACGCCATCACGCTGCAGCCTGCAGCTGGTGCACACGGCGAAATGACCGGGCTGCTCATGGTGCGCGCCTACCACCATGCTCAGGGGCGCCCGCGAAAGAAGATTCTGATTCCGGACTCAGCGCACGGAACGAATCCGGCTACCGCAGCCATGGTGGACTACGCCGTCGAGAACTTGAAATCGGACTCGCGCGGCATGGTGGATATCGCTGCTCTCGAAGCGCAGATGAATGAAGACGTAGCGGCGCTGATGCTCACCAATCCCAATACTCTGGGAGTGTTCGAACAGCAGATTCACAAGATCGCCGATATCCTACACGCTAAAGGTGGATTGCTTTATATGGATGGCGCGAACATGAATGCGCTGGTCGGTAAGGTGCGTCCCGGAGATTTCGGCGTTGACGTGATGCACTTGAATCTGCACAAAACTTTTTCGACGCCGCATGGCGGCGGCGGTCCTGGATCAGGTCCGGTGGCAATCAAGAAAAAACTCGAATCGTTTTTGCCGAGCCCCGTGCTGGTGTCCAAGGAGGATGGCATTCTCGGTTTCGAATACAATCGGCCAGAGTCCGTAGGGCGTGTTCGAGCGTTCTACGGCAATTTTGGAATGTTCGTGCGCGCCCTAGCTTACATCCAGGCGAATGGGCCGGATGGTTTGCGGCAGACTACGGAAGATGCGGTTGTGAACGCCAACTACATTCGCAAAGGCCTTGAGGGCACTTACGATCTGCCCTATTTAACCCCGACCATGCACGAAGTCGTCTTCAGCGACAGACGACAGGCGAAAAAAGGCGTGCGCACCATGGACATCGCCAAGCGCCTGATCGATTATGGTTTTCATCCATACACAACAGCATTTCCACTGATTGTGTCGGGAGCGCTCATGATTGAGCCGACCGAGAGCGAATCGAAGGAAGAGATGGATTTATTCATCGAGGCGATGAAGTCGATTGCCGCAGAGGTCGAAGAGGATCCGCAGACTGTTCTCGATGCCCCTCATTCAACACGGGTGTCGCGGCTCGACGAAACCGCAGCGGCGCGGAAGCCCGTTCTACGGTGGAAGCCAGCAGTGTGATTGTTGATGTCTGATTGCTGATTGAAAAAGCCGGTCCAGGCTTTGACCTTCAATCAGCAATCAACAGTCACGAATCAACAATTTCCCGCCTTGTGCCTCACTTCGCCGAGATTTCCACCGAGGCGCGCGTCGCCGCCCAATCGATTCGCAGCGTGCATCCGCCCGCCGACTTGTCATAGGAGATCGTGAAGTTTTCGACCGGCGACGGCAGCGTTGAAACTTTCATGTCCACGCGCGCGAGCTCATCGCTTTCGTACTTGTAAGGAATGCCCCACTCGGCAGTCTTCTTGTTAATGATCAGCGTCCACTTGTCAGCGTTGGGAATCGTAAAAAGAGTGTAGCTGCCCGCCGGAATGGTCTTTCCGCCGACCACTACGTCAGCGCTGGTAACGAACGTTGTAGCTTCGTTAGCCCCTGTGCGCCATACCTGGCCGAAGGGCACAAGGTCTCCATAAATCTTCCGCCCCTTCATTCGCGGGCTGGAGTAGTCAGTCTTGATGCTCTTGCCCGCGCCAAGGTCGCAG
>JAUTWY010000122.1 GCA_030838305.1 Acidobacteriaceae bacterium | reverse complement strand
CTTTTCAACCTCGGCGATATCCACCATGACGATAGCGTCCCAGGGACAGCCATCCAGAAAACACCCATCCGGACCCTTGCTCACACACTTCTTGCACCCGATGCAGAGAATGGGGTCCACGTCGATGCGGCCGAACGGCGGATTAATCTCATCCGGCACCCAGAACATGCAGTCCTCCACCGGGCAGTACTCCACGCAGGCCGGCGATCCCGCGCAGCCCGTGCAGCACTCCGTGATGACAGCGAGTTCCTTGGGTTTCTTCTTGCGAGGTGTCGTCAGCCCCTTGGAGCGGGGCTCGTGCTTTAGCTCGTCCGGTACCATTCCGGCGGACTTCACAATTTCACGCTCGTTGCCACGCCCGGAATTATACGCTGGATTTAGCGATTTCATATCACCGCTCTAGTATTTCTCTGGTTAATCCTTTTTCGGATGACAGATAAAGCAGAGTCAGCAGCGGCAGGGAGGGCACGGCGCGATACAGACTCTAAAACTCCGACCCTCACAATCGAGAACTAGAACTAGCGGTGGCCGTCGCTGCCGGAGAGTTCGCGGACGATGTTGCCGACGAAATTTTTGGCGTCCCCGAAGAGCATCAGCGTGCGGTCGAGATAGTAGAGCGGGTTATCAATACCGGCGAAGCCTGCGGCCATGCTGCGCTTGATGACCATTACGGTGCGCGCCTTGTCCACATCGAGAATAGGCATGCCGTAGATGGGGCTGCCCGCATCCGTGCGAGCCGCGGGATTGGTGACGTCGTTGGCACCGATCACGAGAGCCACATCGGTTTGCGGAAGGTCGCCGTTGATAAGATCCATCTCCAGGAGCTTGTCGTAAGGAATGTCGGCTTCGGCCAGCAGTACATTCATATGGCCGGGCATGCGGCCGGCGACGGGATGAATGCCGAAGGTGACGTCCACGCCGCGTTTGGTCAAGGAATCGTAGAGTTCGCGCACTTTGTGCTGAGCCTGCGCGACGGCCATGCCGTAGCCGGGAACGATAACCACTTTGCTGGCAGAGGCGAGAATTCCGGCAGCTTCTTCTGGCGTCGCGCTTTTTACCGGACGCGCTTCTTCCGCCGCCGCCACACTGGTCTGAATTTGTCCAAAGCCGCCGAAGAGAACGTTCGTGAACGAGCGATTCATGGCCTTGGACATGATGACCGAGAGAATAAAGCCAGAAGAGCCATCGAGGGCGCCAGCGATGATCAACAACTTGCTGCTCAGCACGAATCCCATGGCCGCGGCGGAAAGTCCGGCGTAGGAATTCAACAGCGAAATGACCGTGGGCATGTCCGCGCCACCGATGGGAATGATCAGCATCACGCCAAATACCAGCGGAATAATAATCAGCACTGGAAACAGCCGCATCTGTTCGGGATGCACGACCAGAACGCCAGCAACGATCACCGCCGCACTCAGCAGTCCCAAGTTGACGAAGTTTTGTCCTTTATAGGTGATGGGCCGCTGCGGCAGGATTTCCTGTAGCTTGCCAGCGGCCATCAAGCTGCCCGTGAACGTCAGCGAGCCGAGAATCACTTCCATGGCGAGCACAGCCATCATGAAGGGCGGAATATCGGGCGCGCGGAGATAAAACTCCGATGTGCCCACCAGAGTGACGCACAGCGCGCCGAAGGCGTGGCTCAGCGCGGTCCGCTGCGGTACGGCGGTCATCTGCACGTTGCCGAGCGGCACGCCGATGATGGTGCCGAGCACCAGCGCGATGGCGATCCACTTGTAGTCCACGATGCCGTGGTGGAACAACGTTCCAACAACTGCCAGCAGCATGCCCAACTCGCCAGCAAACACGCCGCGCCGGGCGGTGGCCGGGGAGCTCAACCACTTCAGCGAAAGAACGAACAGCACCGTAGCGGTGAGATAAGTAATCTCGATGAAGGTGTCAGTGCTAATAAAGTTGGTCATAGTTTTTTCGGCCCGCTGGATTTGAACATTCTGAGCATGCGATCGGTGATGATGAATCCGCCTACCACGTTACTGGTGGCCGCGACAATGGCGATAGTGCCGAGAATCACCGCAAGGTTGCTCTTGTGCTCGCCTACCAGAATGATCGCGCCCACCACGGCGATAGCGTCCAGCGCGTTGGTCAGCGACATTAGCGGCGTGTGCAGCAATGGAGAGACGCGGCGGATCACTTCGAATCCGATAAACGCCGCTAGCATGAAAACGTACAGGCCGGTAAGCAGGTCCAGCTTCATGTTTATGCACCCTCCTTGATTGCTAAAGCCGGCAGAGAGAAAAATTCGCGGAGCCTGGCGTTCACCACTTGGCCGCCGTACGTGAGCAGCGTATCGCGGATGATCTCATCTTTAGTATCGAGCTGCAGTTTTCCATCTTTCACCAAATGGAGAAGAAACGCCGTAAGGTTGCGGGCGTACATCTGGCTCGCGTGGTACGGCACGGTGCTGGCGAGGTTGAACCAGCCGATGAGGGTGACGCCGTGCTCGACGATTTTTTCGCCCGCACGCGTGAGTTCGCAGTTGCCGCCGCGCTCGGCGGCAAGATCGACGAGCACCGAACCTGGCGCCATGCCCGCGACCATTTCCTTGGTCACCAACACCGGAGATTTTTTGCCGGGGATTACGGCGGCGGTAATCACCACGTCACTTTCCGCGATGACTTTTCCGAGGAGTTCGCGTTGCCGGCGGTAAAAGTCTTCCCCCTGCGCCGTTGCGTAGCCGCGGGCATCCTGCGCGTCTTTAGCTTCGATGGGCAGCTCGACGAAGCGCGCGCCAAGGCTATGCACTTGCTCTTTCACGGCCGGCCGCAAATCGTACGCGGACACCACGGCGCCGAGCCTGCGCGCCGTAGCGATGGCTTGCAGTCCGGCAACGCCGCAGCCAAGGATCAACACGCGCGCCGGCGTAATTGTTCCCGCTGCGGTGGTTAGCATGGAGAAAAACCTCGGCAGCGCATCGGCGGCAATCAGCACTGCTTTGTATCCGGATATGGTGGCCATCGAGGAAAGCGCGTCCATGCTCTGCGCCCGAGTAGTGCGCGGCATCAATTCCACCGAGAACGAGGTGACACCTTTGCCAGCGATGGTCTGGATGGTTTCCGCCGAGCCGAGCGGCCGCAGGAATCCGACGAGCACTTGATCACGCTTGAAAAGCGGAACATCGGCCTCGCCGGTGCGGTCGTTCGAGCCGTAGCAGAGCACCTGAACGAGGATATCGGCGGCGCGGAAAACCTCGGCACGCTGCGGAAGAATTTTCGCCCCTTTGGCAGCGAAGTCGGCGTCGGGGTATCCGGCTTCGATGCCCGCTCCCGTTTCCACCACGACTTCGAGGCCTGCTTTCGCCAGGTTAGGGATCACCGCGGGCACCAGCGAAACGCGCCGCTCTCCCGGAAAGCTCTCTCGCGGAACTCCGACGATCATGAACCTTCCTCCAATACTGCGGAACTGAACCCGATGTCCGATTTGGATTTCTGGTCGGGCGGCATTCTACACCGATTGTTCAAAGCGCGCCTGGTCAACAAATCACGAGGCGAATTTAAGCCACCCTACTCGGCTGCTGCCTCTTTCCCGGGTATGAAGTAAACCTCCTCGAACATGGAGCCCTTCTGCCAGCCAGCACGCTGCAAGATGCCTTGCCCGTTTTCGCACATGCTTGGATGCCCGCAGAGGTATCCCGTCGTCGTCTCAGGCCTTAGGCCCCACTGTTCCGTGTACTTTCGGACCAGATCGTCGACGCGGCCGGTCTCGCCTTTCCAGGCTGCGTCTTCCCACGGGCGGCTAATCGTCGCCACATATTTGAACCAAGGCACCTCGGCGGCGAAGCGCTCCAACTCCTCACGATACCCGAACTCCCACGAACGGCTGCCCCCCTGCAGGCAGTAGAGCTTGTGGTTCCCGGGCATGGGACTGCCTCCATTCTTCCAATCCTGATAGAGCGTCCGGACATAGCTGACAAAGGGTGCAATGCCGGTTACGGTTGCTAGCAGCAGGTGATGCGTCCTGCCACTTTTCAAATCGAGCGTAAATCGATCCTTGGGGATCTTGCGGCACAGCATCATGTCGCCCTTCTGCAACTTGTAGAGATGAGGCGCCAGCGCGCCCTTCGGCACCAGCTCGATGAAAAACTCGAGCGCTTCTTCATAGGGCGAGGACACGATGGAGTACGCCCGTTCGATACGCTGGTCGCCATGATCAACGCCGAGCGTTACATATTGTCCCGGCTTAAACTGGAATGGCCCTCCCGGGTCCACACGAATCAGCCACAAGTCTTCCGAAAAATCCCGCCGCTCAATAATCGCCGCCGTATAGTGTTTGTCGGTCGCAGGAACCATCCCTGTCCTCCTCTGCCGATTCTTTCAACTTATCCCCATTCTCCGAAGCCCCTTGCTAGCAGATTTGTGCGTACGGATGACCGAGCCGAGTTATTAGTCCAGTTGAAGTGAGAGAGTTTTATATCATAGTCATGGACTGTGAAGACGAATTTGCTACAGGCCGCGGGGCAGGCGGCCTGTAGCCG